>JALQTA010000100.1:0-312 GCA_023264145.1 Minisyncoccota bacterium
AGCCAAAACAGGGCCAGCAGGAACTTCATTGTGATTTTAAACGGTATGAGGAAAATTGGACTTTAGAAGAATATTGTGAAGATTATGCGGATTTGTACAATGTATTAAATCATGAGTAATTATTTGTGTATTATTCTGATCAAATTAACTGTTGTGTTGTAAATATAATTTTAGAACATAATATTTTATAAAAATGTTATATTTTCTATTTTTATTAAAATGTTTCAGTTCATCGAAATTCAAACCGCAGAAGAAGGATACTTGTCCGTTCGTAAAAGTGACAAAGAGGGGAGATTATGGACCTATTCCGGC
>JALQTA010000100.1:322-1801 GCA_023264145.1 Minisyncoccota bacterium
GCCTTCTCCAGAGATAGATATTCTTCAACTACTCCAATATGAAATTAATGTAATGAATAATAATCCTCAGAATGAATTGGATCCAATGCCGGATTTATACCAGCTTTCATCAATTACAAAGATTCAATATATTCGAAATGTACTTTCAAAAGCAACTCGAGATTACCATGTAAAAGCAGAAAGTGAAACTATTAATTTTAACCAGATCCGAATTCGGGAAATTATTTACTTTTCCACCGGAGTGATTACGATAAAAGTAGAATCCTTGGATAGTATTGATTTTAAACCACTGAACGAATTAAATAATTATAATTGTCATTGGAATCCATGGGTAAATTCCTTTGAGTATCCTCAAAATCCAATTCGACGAAATGAAGATACCTATGAAATAGATATTAATTTTGAATATGTATTAGTTTTAGAACCAAACTCATTGGAGATAACTTCCTAAAGGTAATTTTATAATTTTGATCCTATGGCGAATAAAATTAATTCTATTTATTCGGTTTGTACTTCTGTTAGATGTACCGAGGGAAGTCAACATACCGTAGATTATTGTATGGTAGTACCTGATAAAGCGAAAAGATTATTAGATGGTTTAAAAAGTAATCCTTGTTTTGATGAATGTATAGAGTTAAAAGAAATTTATTTTGACTTAATAAGTAAATGTCACTATGCAGATTTTGATTTGGATGCCTTTTTATACAAGTATCGTAAAAGTTTGAATATTAAAATAGGGATTATTGCAGGGTTACAATTTCAGTTAGAACTTTATATGTTAAATGAGTCTAAATAAATATAAACTGTTTTAATTTTAATTTAATTCTATTTTTATTTTAATTCTTAATAGTTTATAAAAATGAAATTATTTCGTGCATTGAACAAAGCATCTAAAGCGATAGGTCGTGGTTTGAGAGCCGTAGGGGGTGGAAGTTTGTCAGGAGGTGCTCGAGCAATTCTTGGAGCAACCCCTTTGGGTCCTGTTGGAGCAATTGCCGCCGTGAAAGGAGCAAATGTTTTAGGTAGTAAGTATAGAAAGTATGTGAAAAGCAAAATGAAACCTGGTCAATCAGCCTCTAGTGCGATACGTAAATTAGCTGCAGGAGCTCAAAAGAGTGTATTTAAAGCTGGTAGCCATCTAGGTACTGGGGCAATGTCTGTGAAAAGAGCAGGAAGTGCTCTTGCCAAAGGAGATGTTTCGAAAGCATTTCAACATATGCGAAGAGCGGTGAATAAAGGGGCTCATGCGTATAGAGGAATGACGAGAGCTGTAAAAAGAGTACGAGGTTAAATTAAAAAAAAATTAATTCCAAGGACAGAATGTTTCATCATCAATAGGTTCATAAGGATAGTCAGGGTCATAATCTGGATGGTATTGTAATTCCGGAGGAGTAGGGGTAAGACAAAGAGGAGAAGGAGGAGGAGCCATAGAAATAGAAGGTTCAGGGAGGATTTGATCTATTGGTTGATTAAAGAAGG
>JALQTA010000101.1 GCA_023264145.1 Minisyncoccota bacterium
GACAAGCAGACCCTGCCGAAATAGCAAGCCCTGCTAAATCAGCCTGAATTACTAATTCATCTGCCGCTTTATGAGGAATGAAAATATTAATATTATGGGGTAATCGATTATGCCTATCTCCATTTAAGCTAATTCCATCAATACTCAATAAATTATGTAATAACGTATCTCTTAAGTCTTGAATAGATTTTAGAACATCTTCATGCTGAGGTTTTTGAATAATAGAAAAGGCTTCTGCAAGACCAGCAATAAGAGGGGTATTCAATGTTCCTGGACGAATATCATATTCTTGCCCCCCACCCCATGTTAATGCTTCTATAGGGGTGTTTTTTTTGATATAAAGTACTCCTACTCCTTTGGGGCCATACATTTTATGTCCAGATATACTATATACATCTAAGTTACTGTACATTAAGTTCTCTTTTTGAGACCATAATGCTTGAGCACCATCTGAATGAAATAATGGATATAATGATTCTGGGTTAAATTTTTTGAGCATTCTACCAATATCTCGAATAGGCTGAATAGTGCCTATTTCATTATTGGCATGCATAATACTTACTAATACAGTGTTATTCGTTAATAATTGCTGTATATCTTCGACTTTCACAATACCACTTGAATCAATAGTGACTAAAATACAAGATATTCTCTCTGGATAATCCTTTATCAGGGATTGAATTGTTTCTATTACTGAACTATGCTCAATGGAGGTTGTAATAATTTCAATTTTATCTTGTGTCTTCAAAGCCTGTTTAATGATACCCTGTAGGGCGATATTATTACTTTCTGTAGCACCGCTTGTAAATACTATCTCAGAAAATTGTACTCCTAAATATTCAGAGATAATACGCCGGGCATTATCAATAGTATGCATTGCTTGTTGTCCTGCAGAATGTTGACTATGAGGATTGGCATAATGAAGCTGCATAGTTTCTGTAACCACCTTTATGATATCAGGATGTGTAGGAGTACTGGCTTGACTATCAAGATATATCATAATGAAGAGACTATATGTTTAAGCGTATTTTCTTCGGATGGAGATATATCTCCAATAAGAGCAATATTCATATATTGTGCCTGTGCATAGGTATTCATCCAATCAATAATTTGTTCTTTTGTTACTAACATATAGGCTGTCATTTCTTCTTCCAAATTAAAGGGTTTTTTGAGTAACAGTTCATTCATACCAATAATTGCTGCAATTTCATCACTTGATTCAAAGTCCATCACAGCTTGTCCTTGTATATGTTCTTTTGCGATTGAAAGCTCTTTATCTGATACCTGATATGATTTGATTTTTTTTAATTCTTGAATTACTCGTGTAATCGTCTCAGATACTTTATTATTCTGTACTCCTGTATTGATAGCAAAAAATCCAGTATCATCAAATTGATGTGTATCTGCTCGGATATAATATGATAGTCCTCGCTTTTCCCGTATTTCCGTAAATAATCTTGAACTCATATATCCTCCTAGAATAGTACTGGCTATTGCTGCGATATATCTATCTGTGGTATGAATTGATGGAGTATGAAATCCCATCATCAAATGAGTCTGATCAGTTTTCTTAGGTCGAATAGCAACTTGAGTTTCTTGTTGTTGAATATGTATGGATTGTTTTTGAGGGATATGATGAGTATTACGAGCTTGAGCAAAAGATGACTCTACTTTATCCAAAATCATCGTATCAACTTCACCTGCAATCACCACATAGGTATTAGAGGTAACATATTTGTCAGAAACATATTTGACAAAATCTGGTCTTCGAAAAGAATGAATAGATTCACGTGTTCCAAT
>JALQTA010000102.1 GCA_023264145.1 Minisyncoccota bacterium
TACCACCCAATGAATAAACAGGGCTAATTCGGGCAGTTTTTGGCTTCATCAAGTCCTAGAGCCACATTACAGACATATTGTAAATTATAGGGTTAACGCAAAATATTGGCTTAAACTAGCGTCATAATGGCATTTTGAGCATAATTCTCACTCAAAACGTTTCGCATTTTTCCATTTTGAACGAAAATATTTGGCTTGTATAAATGCATTACAGGCAAGGGCTTGACAAATGGAAATAAAATTGGTAGGATGAACCTAACCACCGCCCGAGCAAAGGTAGAATTGAGAATATCTTTAAGCCAAAGCGTTACGCCTTCGGACTCTAACCATTATATATCTCCGATATTATTTGACCCAATACTTGATTATTTAAAACCGATTGCAATTCAATCAACTCGACAACTTGCATATAGTATTCATACGAATCATCGATATACTCTGAATATTTCAAATCGTCTAATTGAATCATAGCTCTTCAGTATTACTCTCGATGACGATTGTATCTGATGGATTGTCAAGCTGTTTCTTCTCTGGAGTCCTGATGATTCCAACGTGTTCAATTGTTCCCGAGTGTTTGACATTTTGATTGTCAGTCCAACCGAAACGATTTTTCATATTCATATAAAATAGGGTGGAATTGAATTCTCGATTATATATGTTAGTTCTTCCGTGTTTCTCCCAATTACCCTGAGAGAGATATCTTCCGAGTTTTATGATTTTCGAAAACTCTTTTTCTTCTTTAAGCCACCTATTCCATAAATCGAGCGAAAATGAACCCAATTCTTGATATAAGAATAAGAATATCTCAGCGTCGCTGGCTCCTTCTGAATACAGAGAGATGATTTTATCAATATAATCACTCGGCAATTGTTTTTCGGCTTGTGCAAAGGTTTTTTTAGGGCGTGGCATAAATTGAATTAATTAATTACAATAATTATAGCATTTTGATTAAGATTGTGGATAACTTTCATTGACATCGTAAACCTTTTGTGATATACTTTAAGTATGAGATGAGAGATTGAGACGACGACATCGAGCCTAATATATACAATAGAGCCGTAGACAGTCAATCAATTTCTCATATCAGAGAATAATAACTAACCACTACTACAATGAGAGCATTAATCATACAAATTATCATTGCACTATCATTATTAGGGCTATTTAATAACTTTGTAAAAAGTGATGAGCCTGAGAAGACATATGATATGAGTTCATATCAAGTTGAATGGTGTTATGCTCCTGAGAGTGGAGGAATGTATCCTTGTAAATAAAACCACTATGCAAACAAAAGACACCTACTATACGATGAAATGTTACACACACTTGACAAAGTCAATACATAAAGGTGAGATTACCTTTGAGCGAGCAGTTGAGATTATCAAGAATACTTCAATCTTGACTCAATATGAAAAAATGGACGTACTCGAGGCAATGAGAGAACAATTTGGGATTAATAATTAATATATACTACGATGAACAAATCAGACTTATCAAGCTATAGATTAAAATGGCATATTGCAAATGCAAAGAGAACGGGAAACGCTTTGAAATTATGTCAATTATTAGATGCATACTTAATAAAAAGAGAATTTATTAATAAAAAGACTGATACTATTGAAATGCTAACAGAGTTGACTGATAATCGTTGGGTAGTATTAAAGCTAAATATTGGACAATGTAACAGTACCGCACAGATTGTTGACTATCTAATATAAAACAT
>JALQTA010000103.1 GCA_023264145.1 Minisyncoccota bacterium
ACTTTGTGAGGAGTATATAATACATAATGAGCTATTTCACTCGTATAATTCCCGGTAAGACAAATAATGTCAGAAGAATAGGGAGTGAGTTCTGCTATGGTAATGCTTTTTGTGGGATTAAGTCTTACGAGAGAAGATAATTCGATAAGGTTGGTATATCCTGTATAATTTTTGGCAAGTAAGGTGAGGGTATAAGGATTATTATCGAGTCCAGTGATGGAAATAGTTACTCCAAGAATAGGTTTTATTTTTGCTTTTTGAGCTTTTTCATAAAACTCAATAGCACCAAACATATTATTGATGTCGGTGAGTGCAATAGTATCAAAACCAAGCTCTAGAGTTCGTGAAATAATATCATCAATAGAACCAATTGCTTCAAGAATACTGTAATGGGATCGTGTATTAAGGTGAACAAATGTATCGGCAGGAAGTGATTTCATAATATATATAGTATATCATAAAATCATGATTGGATATGATATACTATATAATATGGAGATAAAAGTATTTCATCAAAAACAAGAATGGGTGCGGGCAAGTTCGGATTTTATTGTACATAATTTACATCAATGTATAGAGAAGAATATCGACCCATTCTTTGCGGTATCTGGTGGTTCTACTCCTTTTCCGGTGTATGCTCAGGTTTCTCAGGCTCATATTGCTTGGGATAAGGTAACTTTGGTACAAGTAGATGAGAGATTTGTTCCCGCAAGTTCTCCTGAATCAAACTGGAAGCATATTGTGTCTAGCTTTCCGTCTACTTTATGGAAAGATATGGTGTATTTTGCATATAATTCAGATATTCAGACGATACAATATACAGTAGAGAAGGCATTACCAGAAAAGATAGATATGATGGTATTGGGGATGGGATTGGATGGACATTTTGCTTCTTTATTCCCTCAAGGAGAGTATTGGAATAGAGTTAATGAAACTAAAACCTTGATTACGCAAGCCCCTGATACATATCTTACCGCACAGCGATTAACATTAAGTCCAGAATATATTTATCAGTCACAACATATACTCGTTCTTCTGTCAGGGAAAGAAAAGTATGAATATTTAATGAAATATAATACAGGTAATTATTCTATAAGTGAGTTTCCACTTCAATATCTTCATAATCATCCCAATATACATATATACTGTTGTCTCGAATCATGATACAATAAAATAAATAGACACATGTTTAATGTCGATACAAAAAAAACAATATTTATTTATTAGAGCGACCGCCTTATTATCCGGAACTATTATCGGTGCTGGTATTTTAGCTATTCCATATACAGTATATCAGGCTGGATATTGGTTGGGAGTATTATATCTAGCAGTTTTGGGTATTGTGATGATGGTATTACATCTTATGCTTGGAGAGGTGAGTTTGCGTACTCGAGGGTATCTCGATATTCCTCAGCTTATTCAAAAATACCTAGGAAAAAAAGGTCATCTGATAGCTTTTATCGCGATACTTATTGTTGTTTATGGTGCTTTGACGGCATATATAAGAGCTTCTGGAGATATTATTGCGAGTATAACTCCGTTACCTCCCTATATCGGGTCTTT
>JALQTA010000104.1 GCA_023264145.1 Minisyncoccota bacterium
TAAGAGTCAATATATCTATTCTAATAATCCTTCTGAATTATATTTAGCGATAAACATATCCAATAATCCTTCACTTGTTAAGAGGATTGGATTTGAGGCACCTTCTCCGAATATAGTTGGGGCGGTGAAAGCTCCTATACTCAAAATACTTCCATCAATATTAGCAGATATATCAGTACCCTGTGGGGCAAAATTAAATTCTCCTCCAGATTTAACCCACATGAACATACCATCTGGAGCATATTTAGCTAAATACCCTGATCCATCCACAGTACTGTCTAATGTAGTTTCATTACTTTCTCCCTGTCCAAAGACTCCAATACCATCAAATTCTCCTCCTACAATTATAGTACCATCATTAAAGGATGACACAACATATGCTCCATCAAATCCACTCTCCACGATACGCTTTACCCAGGCCAATGTATTATCACTATTATATTTAGCTATGAAACTACCATAACTCCCGTTAGCATTACTTAATGTTGTTTGATTAGATTCTCCTTGTCCAAAAATAGGAATTCCTTCATACCAACCAACCACAACAACTCCACCATCATTTTGTTTTGTAATATCCCATATCTCTTGATCCATCGTGTAGTTACCATCTTTACGAGCCCAAACTAAATTACCATTTGAACTATATTTTGCGATAAAGATATCTGCTCCACCCGTACTAGTTAACAATGTTTGGTTAGACTCTCCCTGTCCAAAGGTCGCTACTCCATAGAATATTCCTGCAACATAAAACCCTCCATCTGATAAGACAGAAATACCAATCGCCTCACTCCAAACATTTGACCTTCCTCTTCGAGCCCATGAAAAACTCCCATCTGCATTATATTTTGCAATAAAAAATTCTCCATTAGATACAGTGCTCGTAAATGATAATTGATTAGCTTCTCCTTCCCCAAATATAATTGTTCCTTCAAAATTTCCCGTCACGATAGCTGATCCATCACTAAGAATAGATACATCCTTTGCCTCATCAATTGTAGAACCTGCACTAGAACCTCCAGCACTTTTTGCCCATGCCAAACTCCCGTCAGCATTATATTTTGCAATAAATATATCTCTCCACCACGCATTACCAGTTTGGGTAAAACTTGTTTGATTAGATTCTCCTTGTCCAAAGGTAATAGTACCAGAATGAAACTGACCGATAACAACAGAAGTTCCATCACTATGTGTCTGAACAGAAGTTCCAAAAGAAAGAGCCCCTCCAGCACTTTTTGCCCAAATTAAATTACCGGTAGAATTATATTTTGAGATAAACACATTAATCCCCCCAACACTCGTAAGAGTAGTTTGATTGGCTTCACCTTCTCCAAAAATAACACTTCCCTCAAAACTTCCTGTTGATATAAAACTTCCGTCACTAAAGTAATCTATACTACTTCCCTCATCATCTCCTATAGAACCTACTCTTTTTGCAAAAGTCGACAGTGGGGCTAATGGATT
>JALQTA010000105.1 GCA_023264145.1 Minisyncoccota bacterium
CCGGATGTCACCTTCACTTCGAAGTAAGAGGAGCACGAAATCCTTTAGCTCGATAGTCTCTTCTCTCAAGCTCTGATCCCCCTGCCCCGCGTGGCAACACGCGGGGCTTTTCTTTTGGGTGAAAAGTATATAAGTATAATTTAAATATGATATACTTAAGTTAAGTATATATTACTAACATATCTAATAAGAATATTCTTTATATTAATTAATTGACCCGTCCATGGACATATCTCCAGATTTAAATAAAGAGAAAAAAAATGGTATTAAACTTTTTCAATACTTAGAAGATCTCTCTTTATTAGACAATAAAATAAGAAATAATACAAAAAAGCTTTCAGCAGATGAAGATTTCTTTGATATTGAAAATACTGATTTTCTCCCAGATATCGATAAAGTTTTTCTAAAAACACGAGCTCAAAATACATCAGATGAAGATGTATTTCTATCTATTCGTCGTTATGATATAGAGAAGATACCCAATCCCCCAAAAGAATTAGAGAATTGGATAGACCTTAGTACTCAAAGCTTTATTCAACCAAAACTAAAAAAATCCTGTCGTATTACTGTCAAATTTCATGATGATGAGGAAAGAACTAATATACTCAGTCAAATCCCTAGCTTAAATGAGATCCCAAATTTAAATGAAATTCCCAAAGTTCTAAAAGGATGGATTACTCCAGACAATAAATTTGGGAGGAAGAAGTATAAAATTATTACAGAACGAGAAGAAAAGATTTTTCTGAAAGATTTCCCTGAACTTGAGACACTATATGAGGGTTGGATAGAAAACAAATGGAATGCTTGGAGGGACAAAAATTCTAAATATCTTTTAGCTAATACTGCATACGATAAGTTTTATGGGTTGAGATCATTTCTAAAGACAGAAATTGATAACTTTGACTTACTTTGGTCACACGATATATTTACTTGGGACAAGAATGAAACTGAGTTATATCATCCCACATTATTTACCCCCTTAATCCTTGAGTTTGACTCTGAAAATAACATTATATTATTTAAAAAAGATCATACTAAAAGTATTATCTTTGATATTGGGTTTATACGTGAAGCTCTAAATGATAGCAATACCAATCTTGCTGAAATTGATCAGTTATCAGAAACCATTAATAGTGATCCAAATTTTGATGTATGGAATTTTGAGTTATTACATAGATATTTAGGTAAATTAACTCGTCTTATCTCTCCTGATGGTATCTCTAAGTATAATGATAAGTCTAGTAGCATATCTATAGAGAGTAATCCTACAATCTATAATTATCATGGAATATATCTATTAAAGAAAACTGGGAAAAGTTGGGCTGAGTATGCAAAAAAAATACAGCAGGATATAGAAGATAACGATAAACTAACTCCATTCCTAGAAGATCTTGTAGGTACTAATGATAGTAGTGTAGACCAAGTTATTATAGAGAATAATAATGGTTAT
>JALQTA010000106.1 GCA_023264145.1 Minisyncoccota bacterium
CTCTCATATAACTAGCTTTAATATAGGGTAAGTATACCATAAAAATAAATGTCTATAAATATTGACATTTTTGTGATTTTATGGTATAAATAGAGAGCCTGTGAACTTTCTCACAAATGTCTCGTCTCAATGCTGTTCTTGCTTCCGCCATGATTGGGACATCTCTCATCGGAATGCCTGTTCAGGCTTGGGAGCAAGAAACAACTCAGCAGGAGTGTGTTCCGCAGTTCTCTGTTGACTACGAAAGCACCCATCGGGTGATCGTCGTTGATCAGCAAAATAGCTGTGAGGTCTCTAGTCAATTGTACATTCTTTTGTTGGATGAGAATTGGCGAGAGTTTCGGCTGATTGCTCATCAGTCTCGGAATTACTCTGGGCGGTGGGTGACACAGGTCAATCCCGTTGCTCAGGGTGGACTTTATCGAGTCAGTGGGGTGGAGTATCTCAATGGTCAAGTGGCTCCGCCACTCGATCAAAGGATTACCATCCCTGGTACTCAAGGACAGGAGCAAGTGGTCCTGCCACCTGCCCCGAGGCAAGAGATGTCTCCTCAGCGGCCCGAGGTCTCCTTGGACGCTGAGTCCAAGCGCCTCCTTCATGAAATCTTGGATATTCTCCAATGGTTCAAGGAGGCATTTCTTCGCTTCCAAGCCTCTCTGACACAGATGTCCTGAGAGTTACTTGCTCTTCATCACAACCTGCCGATTCTGTCGGCGGGTTTTTTCTTTTTCTCTAAGAATATAGTTATCTATAATTGACAAATAATGATAAATATGATACCGTGCATTGCGTAAAACCAAACTCCGCCTTGTTGCGGAAAGATTCATGTTCAATGGTCTTCAAAATCGACGGATGACCATCGGTCCTAGAGGTGTTGTAGTCGTACTTTTTCTGGCAGTGTGTGTAGTTTTTGAATTTTCCTCACGAGGAAAAAAGATCGAGGATTTAACCAGTCAGAATATTTCTCACCAGCGAAAGATCAAGGATTTGGAGTTGAAGGTTCAGGATGCTGAAAGAGAGCAAATGAATCGCTTCATTCAGCAGGGCCTACTTCGTAAAATGTGTGAAGAGATGGGAGGATATGAAAACTTACCAGGTGGAAAATGGCACCTGTATAAGCCTTATGAGTATATGCCGGGACAAGAGGACATTGTCATTTGTTTGCAAGGTAATGAGCCTCGAAACGCTATTCCTCCAATAGTGTCTACAAATTGATCTTCTGATCATTATCGCAACCTGCCGATTCTGTCGGCGGGTTTTTTCTTTAAAATTCTCCCTCCCATACTTTAGTTTGGGAGGGAGTGCTATCTGTAGATAGCGGGG
>JALQTA010000107.1 GCA_023264145.1 Minisyncoccota bacterium
ATAAGCAATGGTATATTTTTGCTCGAGATATTCCTGAGAATGTCATTAAACCCATTGAAGAACAGGGGTTAAAGGGCTTTATATTAGAGGAAGAGATAGAACGGTATTATCCAGAAAATAGTCTAGGGTCACATTTATTGGGATTTGTTTCCCAAAATACCTTACAAGGTCAGTATGGAGTTGAGCAGTTTTATAATAATGAATTAATGGGGCAAAATGGATTTGAACGAGGAGAGCGTGATGTGCGAGGAACTTGGCTTGCAAATACTGAGAGAGAAAAACAAGCAGCAGTAGACGGTTCTGCTATTGTGCTTACTATTGATCATACATTGCAGTTTAAATTAGAAGAAATACTAGGACAATTAGCAGAAGAATATAAAACTAAGGTAGCTCTTGGAGTAATTATGGATCCAAAAACGGGAGATGTATTTGCGATGGCAGCAAACCCAGGATTTAATATTAATGAATATGGGCAAGTTGAGGATATTAATGTATTTCGTAATCCCGTGATTTCGAATTTATATGAACAAGGGTCTATCTTTAAACCTATCACGGTTGGAATCGGTCTTGAGAATAATATTATTACCCCTACGAGCACCTATGAGGATAAGGGAAAAGAAGTTCTGAATGGATTTACTATTGCAAATTGGTCGAATAAAACCTATGGTACCCAAACAATGAGTTATGCCTTAGAAAATTCATTAAATCTTGGAATGACTTTTATTCAACGAAAATTAGGAAGAGAGCTTTTTGTGGCAGGAATTAAAGATCAATTCCAAGTAGGAAATAGGACAAACATTGATTTACCTGGTGAGGCGAATAATAATATTAGTAATATTACTAAATCTGAGAGAGACTCTCGTGAAATTAATTATGCCAATGCTTCTTTTGGCCAAGGAATTGCAATTACCCCTATACGTATGTTGACTTCTTTTAATAGTATCATTAATGGAGGAAAAATAGTAAAGCCTCGAGTAGTAAAGTCTATTCAAAAGTCTACAGGTGAAATTCAGACATTTGAACCAGAAATACAAGGACAATCAATGTCAGAAGAAAAAGCAAATGAATTAGCCAAAATGTTAGTAGATGTTGTAGAAAAAGGATCAGGGAAGCAAGCAGCAGTACCGGGATATAGTATTGGAGGGAAAACCGGTACCGGTCAAATTGCAGTAGGAGGAAAATATATTAAAGATGGGGGACCAACATATCAATCATTTATTGAGTTTGCTACTTTAGATGATCCGAAGTATACTTTACTTATATCCCTCGATAGTCCACAAGGAGCCCGATTCTCAGATGT
>JALQTA010000108.1 GCA_023264145.1 Minisyncoccota bacterium
TATATTTGTGAAGCTAATATTCCCGACTTACAGAAACTCATAGTAGACTTTAACCGTAAACTTAAGTTATAATCTATTGACATATTATAGTATATATGCTATAATAACGTGCTTTTTGAAAATAGTCACATGAAGGGGGAAAAGTCAAGGAACAAACGCACCACTTTAGAGTTTGGAAGGTTTAGAAATAGAATCGAAGAAATCAAGAGGAGATTTAAAGCCAAGCCTGGCTCTAGGACGAGAATTAATAAGGAATTGAACTTGAGCAACATCAGAATGAGAAATAGATTGTGGATTTGTGTTTCTGGGGAAAAAGAGACGAATAAGCCTATTAGTATATTCAACTAACCCTTTTTGCCAAGAAGCATAAGGATCACAAAAGAAAGTAGGTACATTAATCTTGTAATGCCAAGCCCCCTCAGTACCATTGTCAAAAGTAACGGAAAGAACTGTATAGTTCTTTTTTGTTTGCTTTAAAGCAAACAAAGTATTATGAGCAGATTTGGAAGCTACTTTACGTATAGAGACAAAACCAGTAGAACGCTCAACTTGAACAGATAAATAAGCAGATTTTTTAGAGAATTCAACCGTGTCAGATTCCCAATGACCGGCTTGTAGCCGGTCATTTATGAGAGAAGGTCTCATATGAATAGAATTCCTAAATAAGATATTAGAGCAATATCTTTTAGGAATTCTATTATGTCTTCTTGGTCTTTTAGTTAATAGGAATTTAGCATAATCTTTTTTATAGGTATAGATAAATCTGTAAATAGACTCATGAGAAATATAGCCTTTATTAGGGCAAAAATTAGTCTTTAATTGATGAGCAATAATAGCAGGAGAATAATGTTCTTTCTTTAATTTAGAAAGAACATATTCTTGAAGATAAGGATTGGTTAATAGTTTAGAATTAGCTTTGGTATAGGTAGTTCTTTTTAAGGCTAAAGAATTAGCCTTAAAAGGATGATAAGAATTTTTAGCAGAAGTATTTCTTTTTAATTCTCTGCTAATAGAGCTATGATGTCTATTTAATAGAACTCCTATTTGACGTAAAGATTTGCCTTTATTGACATATTCATTGATTTTTACCCTTTCTTCTATATTGATATGTTTCATATATCCTATATCTTAGCTTATATATGCCACTACTACTTTATTATATCTCGTAGTGGTGCTTTTGATTATAGAATATACGACTTGAAAGACAGCTTCTGGAATGAGAGATATCAGTGTTGGAATCTCACAGAGAGAGCGCTTGGTGAAATATGGGAT
>JALQTA010000109.1 GCA_023264145.1 Minisyncoccota bacterium
AATTAACCCAAGCAAGTGAGATGATTATTGCACAAATTGAAGATGCCGTACAAGATGCACAATCTATTATCTCTCCAGACCTCGGAAGCTCAGCTAACTCTATACGCTTCAATATTAATGGGGTAGAGCATACCATAGCGGAAGTAGCATATAACCTAACGATCGTATCAGGGGGGAATACATTAACTCTCAATCCAGAAAGTGTCCGAATAGAAAACACTTCTTTTAAAGTCATTAATAATGAGAATACCACCCAAAAAACATTCGAACAAATGTTTAAATTGACCTTTACCATACGATATATTCAAGAAACTCTCACAGGTTTTGAGTATAATGAAAGTAAAGATATTGAGACCATTATTCGCCTTCCAAAAACAAAGCCTGTCTTTTCTCCTATCCTTAATACCTATCCTATCGGGGCTAATGGAGCTGCCTATAGTTTACGTAAGTTATCTGGAACCATTAATAATAATAATACGTTTGGAATAGGACAATATTCGGGTCCCGCTATACGAGTTCGAAGAGACCGTGGCCTTGATCAATCAGAACTTGATATTGGGTTTAATAATAATGGAATATTAGATACCGTTGCGTTACAAAACTTTGTAGGTTATCAAAACTTTCTCACTCAATCTGAAAGCTTTGAGACAACTTGGAATCTTAATAATCTCATAATTACCTCCAATAGTACTCAATCCCCTGTCACCACTCTCACAGCAGATACATTAAGATTAACTACTTCAAACACAAATCGGCATATCTCTAAGACTACAAACGTTACCAATGGATCAACTTATACTGAATCCTATTATGTTAAAGCAAACAATGGATATAATTTTGTCCAATTAACTGGTGATACAAATTTTCCTTCTAGCTATCAAAATTTTGATCTCTCTACAGGTGCTTTAGCTTCATCATCTGGTACGAATCAAGGAGCAACTATCACTCCTGCTGGTAATGGTTGGTACCGAATTTCGCTCTCATTAACAGCCACAGGATCTGGTAGTGGACGATTTCTTTTAGCCGTTATTAATACTGGTAACGCAGCCAGAATACCCTTAGTCAATATTCTATCTGATACTGATTCTCTCTTTGTATGGGGTGGGCAAAGACATCTCGGGAATACCCTAAAACCTTATCAATCTACTCTTGCCGACGCTAATACAGGAGATGGATATATTACGCGGTGGTATGACCAGTCTGGGAATAATAATCATCTATCTCAATCTACATTATTGGCACA
>JALQTA010000010.1 GCA_023264145.1 Minisyncoccota bacterium
GAATATGGAGGCTGGGGGACAATTTGAGCATACACTTATTATTGCAGATGAAGGATCAGAACTTACGTATATTGAAGGATGTTCTGCTCCGCGATGGAATGCTTCAGCCTTGCATGCGGGGGGAGTGGAAATATTTGTGCATAAAGGAGCTACAGTTAAATATATTAGTATTGAGAATTGGAGTAAAAATACCTATAATCTCAATACCAAAAGAGCCTTGGTAGATGCCCATGGAACCATTGAATGGCTTAATGGAAATATGGGAAGTGGTGTCACAATGTTATATCCGTGTAGTATTCTGAGAGGAGAGTATGCGCGTTCTGATAGTTTGGGTATTGCCTTTGCAGGAGAGGGGCAGGAACAAGATACAGGATCTAAGGTTATCCATGCAGCACCGTATACCAAATCTACCATTAGTGCGAAAAGTATATCTCAAGATAATGGTATTTCATCTTATCGTGGATTAGTAAGAATTACTCCTAATGCTATAGGGAGTGAATCACATATTGTCTGTGATGCACTATTGATGAATAATGGAGCCAAGTCTGATACATATCCTGTAATGAAAGTAGAAACTCCTGATGCTCATATTGGGCATGAGGCGAGGGTCGGAAGAGTAGGAGATGAGGAGATATTTTATTTGATGAGTAGGGGAATGACTGAGACTGAAGCTCGTAAGATGATTGTAAATGGATTTATAGAGCCAGTAGTCAAAGCGTTACCTCTTGAATATGCAATTGAATTAAATCGGTTAATAGAACTTGAAATTATAGACTCAGCAACATAATAATGGCATTATATATCACAAAACAACAGCTTGGACAGTATATTGTGGTTAAATCTCGCAATACAGAAAATGTAGCACTCAATACATTATCCGAGCACATAACGATACATGTAGGAGAGCAGTCTAACCTTAATATTACTATTCCAACAGCAGAATATCATCATACCATTCATATTATTGCGACTAAAGGAAGCAATATAGATATTAGAGAAAAAGAATCCTGGACAGGAAGTATTAATTGGACCATTGATTTAATAGAGCCTTATGCGCAAGTAACATATGTCACCCGACTATCAGATATACAAGTATCACATCATACCATAGCGGTGAATCACCAAGCTGCATATACTTCATCGTATATAGATTCACGATATTATGTTCAACATTCTCATAAACTAAAACAACATACTATTATCACTATTCCTGAAACGATAATTCATTGTAATGCTTCACAGTCTGCTGAAATATTATTGCATACCAATCGTTCACATATTGATATAATCCCAGAGCTTCGAGTATCAACGGACGGGAGTAATGCCAGTCACGGAGTATCGATACACCCTTTTTCAGAAATAGATATATTTTATTTGATGATGAGAGGGCTAAGCCGAGAATTGGCTCAGAAGAGTATTGTAGAGGGATTTTTGGAAAAGTACTAATAAAGAAAAAACCCCACTCAGTGTGGGGTCGGTTTGTTGGGAGCAGAATAATCCTGTGGTTGTCCTGGCTGATTGGGGTCTTCAGGGATGATGTACACCCTTACTCTATCTACTGATAGGTTAGCTCTGTTTGGGTCTACTCCGAGAAAGCAATTTTTATCTCCTTTTTGACTGTCTCCATTAGGATATTGAATTTCAATCGGTGTATTGAAAGGGTTCCTAAGAACATGTAAGCTCGTAGGACGGTTAGATGTTCTCAGGAGCTGGGTACATATTGGCTCTTCAAAGATTCTTGGGATTAATGCTTGAAGATCTTCATCTTGAAGTAAAAGAATGTCCATGAGTCTGGATAGCACGACTACACTATAATACTATAATTTGTTATAATGTGTCAATTTTTAGGCTAAAGGAAGATTTAATACATCTTGAACTGATAGTTGAAATAAGTCTCTATTGAAATCTTTTTTTGCTATTTTATCATCTTTCTTTTCATAGAATGAATCAGATAAAGAAGAGATATTGTTTGGATTATTCCAATCCTGACTAAATTTTGCCATAGCTTGGTTATGGGGTTGATAGGTATGGTCATATTTAAGATCAGTTGATCTCTTAGCCACTTTAATGAGATGTACTTGAAATAGTTCAGATAAGGTAATAGTAGAGTCTGATTGAGTTTCTGAAAGGGTAATTCTACCATTTTGATTATATAAGTCTATATTATCAAAATCTAATGTATTAATATCTCTTGAGCGAGCAGATTTCTGAATTTGTGCATATAATATCTGGAGAGCATTATTAATTTCATCAGGAGATAGTTCTTTTTTTAATGTAATTGCCATAATATCAGCATTTTTAGAGCCTATAGTTCCTTCTGCCATAGGTATAACTCCTACTATACCTGGAGTTTGTCTAAGTTCAGTGATAATATTGTTTTTATTCTCAGTAATATCTTTTTGACGAAAAGACTCATCTTTTGTTAATTCGGTATCAATAAATTGATGTAGAATACTGTTAATATCTATATCAAAAGCTTTTGATTTCCCCAAACCATATTTCTCTGGACTTTGTTTAAACTGTTCCTTAATATACTGCTCATATATACTCATGACATTTTTTGTATCATTAAATTGAGGTGAGTTTTTGGGTAATTGCAGTAATTTAGACTTATATAGCCTAAATTTACCCAAAGCCTCCTCAATAGAACTTTCTTCTAAAAATAGATGATTTTCTACTTTGTAATTCAACTGTTCCCTAAGAAGTAATAATTCATTCTGATAATATGATATCTGCTTTAGATAAGATGTAATTTGGGGGTTGTGAGAATCTATAGTATTTGTAGATAATATATTTATGAGATTTTTAATTTCTGGTAAAACGAGATTAATTCTTTCTGTCGTATACTTCAATGTACTTATAGTGATTTCTGGGGAGTGAATAGTTTCATAACATAATACTTGAGAATATAGTATATTGCTAAGGTTAGGAGTATGTTCTGAATTAAATGTCTTACTATTGAAAGGTATGGGTAGATATATATCGAACAGTTCTTTAATGGTTTTTTCATCAACTTCACTTTTTTCTTGTGATTCAGCCTGTTCTGAAATATCATCTTCTTCCACAGGCGAGGTATTTCCCATCTGCTCCTTTTCTAATCTTGCCTCTTCTTTTAATTCAGCTAAAATTTCGTCAGCCTTATTTCTAAGTTCAGTATATTTGTCAAAGAGAATTTCTTCTTCAGGCATATCTTCCATATTTTCATCAATATGGGGGTTATTTCCTGGCTCAAATTCACTCATAATATTCAATTTATTTCACTATACACATATTATAGCATATCTTGTATACTATAAGGTATGAAAACACTCGATACGATACGACAAGAATTTTCTCCCTTAACTCAGGATATTATATATTTTGACTCAGGAGCTTCTACATTAACTCCTAATTCAGTAGTAGAAGCAATGGATGCTTATTATACTCAATATCGCTCGAATATTCATCGAGGAATATATGCGTGGTCACAGCAATCAACAGACAAATATGAGCTGGCTCGTCTGAAAGTTGCTCAATTTATTCAAGCTAATCAAGTTGAAGAAATTATCTTTACGCGAGGGACAACAGATAGCATTAATATGATAGCTGAGCTTTTGATAAATACTTTTCAGAAGGGACAAAATATCATTATTCCTGTTACTGAGCATCATAGTAATATGCTACCTTGGAGAGAATTAGCACAAAGACAAGAACTTGAAATTCGATATGCTGGACTCAGGGATGAGATACTTGATATAGAGGAATTAATGGGTCATATTGATGAGAATACGGCGCTAGTAGTCATAGGCCATGTGTCAAATGTGTTGGGAAGTATTCACCCAATACAAGAAATAGCTCACAAAGCTCATTCGGTTGGAGCCTTGTGCGTTGTAGATGGAGCTCAGTCTGTGGCTCATATCCCCATTTCTGTGTCAGAGTTAGGAGTAGATGCATATGCTTTTTCGGGACATAAAGTATATGGATCAACAGGGGTTGGGGTTTTATGGGTTAAGTATGAATTATTGCAAACCTTAACTCCTTCTCGTACAGGAGGAGACATGGTAAGTTATGTAACTCTTGATACGGTAGAGTATGCGCCTATTCCACAACGCTTTGAAGCAGGAACACCTCCCATTGCTGAGGTAATAGGATTATCTAAAGCTATCGATTGGTTGCAAGAAATAGGGTGGGATACAATTCAGGAGCATGAAAAAAAACTCATTGATTATATGTGGGGGCAAATCTCTTTACGACCATGGATACATGTTCTAGGAGGAGATAAAACGATGTCTCGTATTGGATGCTTTGCTTTTACGATTCAAGGAATACATACGCATGATATTGCTCATATGTTGGCTCAACATAATGTCTGTGTCAGGGCAGGACAGCATTGTGCGAGTGGTATTGCAGAAACATTAGATATTGTGGGAAGTACGAGGATAACCTTTGGTCTATATAATACCGTAGAGGAGATTGATATATGTATGCAAGCATTAGACTCTATATATAAGACATTTAATTAATATGAATGATCTATATCGTGAATATATCTTAGATCTATATCGTAACCCTCTCAATAAAGGGGTACTGTCAGAATATACGCATAAGTCACATGGACATAATCCAAGTTGTGGAGATGATATTTGGGTATATATTCAAATGGTTGATGATAAGGTGAAAGATATTAGTTTTGAAGGGAAAGCGTGTGCCTTATGCATTGCTGGAGCCTCTACAGTGACAGAAAAAATAAAACATATGTCTATTGATGAAATTTCACATCTTTCGGCAGAACAAGTGTATCAATGGTTGGGCATAGAAATGGAGACAACTCGTATTAAATGTGTAACCCTTGCTTTACGCACGGTTCAAGAAATGATAGGATAAAAGAGATTAAACTTTCTTACCGATTTTTTTGTTATGCTAAAACTAAATCATATTACCATCAAAAAAGATGATAAAAATCTTATTAATGATATTTCTCTTAATATACAAAAAGGACATATTCACTATTTAATGGGACCTAATGGAAGTGGTAAAAGCACCTTAGCTTTGGGGATAATGGGATATCCAGACTATAGTGTAGAGGGTGATATTTTATTCGAGAATCAATCAATACAAGATATGTCTCCTGATAAAAGAGCTCGGCTCGGATTATTTTTGTCTATGCAATATCCTCCCAGCATACGAGGAGTGACTATATTGAGTTTAATCAAAAATGCTTATCAAGCTATTCATGGAGTGGTGAATGTATTAGAATTCCGTAATCTCGTACTTACTGAAGCAAAACGATTAGGTCTTGATGAAAGTATTTTAACTCGAGGAGTGAACGAGGGGTTTTCAGGGGGGGAACGTAAAAGACTTGAATTATTACAGTTAATACTTCTTAAACCTAAATTAGCAATATTAGATGAACCTGATTCTGGAGTCGATATTGATGCCCTTAAAATAATGTCACAAGAATTAGAACATTTATCTCAACAAGGTATGACATTGTGTATTATTACGCATCATGGACAATTACACCTAAAACCCAATGCGATAACGGTAATTAATCAAGGAGTTATCGTAGCTGAAGGAGGAGAGGAATTATTACAACAAATTCAACAAAAAGGATTTCAGGAACCAATACTATGATTACAAAAGAAGATATTATTCTTATCTGTAAGACTGTTCAAGATCCAGAAATACATTTGGATATATATACGATTGGACTTATTTATGATATTAGTATTAGTGAAGAAAATGATATTACGATATTAATGACATATACAACTCCATTATGTCCATTTGGAGCTAGAATGAAAGAAGATTTAACAAAAGCATTATCAGTACTCAATCCTCAATCAATTACTATTAATATTACCTTTGATCCACCATGGAAGGTAAGTGAAGAATTAAGACAGGCTCTTGGAGTATAATATTCTTGACAAGTTTTTGGCCGATGGTATAATTACATCATTAATATAATACAAATAATTTATGCAAATAAAATCACATCTGTTGTCAGTTATATGTGCAAGCATTATTGTATTAGGAGGATCTTATATTGCTATGAATACTATTTTTGCAAAAGAAGATGATTTTGAAGTAAATAAGCAAACGGAAGAAAAAGAGATTGAATTTGATAAAAAGTCTCAGGAATTAAAAAATGAAGATTTTAAGAAAGAATCTAAAGCTATTGAAAAAGAAAAAGAGGCTCAGAAACAATTATTAGAAAAACAAAAGGAACAAGCAAAACAGATTAGTGAGAGAAAGCGAGAATTAGAAAAAGCTAGTCTAGAAAAGAAAAAGACTGAAGATATTGATTCTCGTGAGACCTCAGAAGACGATGAATTTGAAAAAGGTGAAATAAGTCTTCAAGAAAGAGAACAGCGAATAATTGAGCGTTGTGAAGTGGTATCATCTAACATTTTAAGACATCAAGATAGATTTATTCAAAAATCTACAACAAGAGTAAACGTATATAATAAAGTGATTGCAAGACTTGAGGCAGTTTCAACCAAGTTTACTGAATCTGGAGTAGATACGCGTTTACTGAATACCTATATTAGCGATATTAAATTAAAGGTAGTAGCTCTTGAATCCTCTTTCAAGACATATTTAGAATCATTCAAAAATTCAGCAGAACTATGTGGAAAACCGGGAGTAAAAAGTATTATTGAAGCTAAAAAACAAGACTTAAAAGCTGTTACTGAACAAGATAAGGTAATTAGAAGAATGATAAGAGATACTATTGTTCCTTATCTTAAAACTATGAGAGAATCTAATGAAGCTTCTCAGTTAGTAACTCCATCAACAAATACTAATCTCGTGACAACTCCAACTCAATAATATATCTCATATGAATCCTACTGAAACTAACTCCGAAAACACCATTCCTAATGATACAACAAATGAAACAACCCAGGTTAGCCCTGTTGTTACTCCTCCTCCTGCATTAGAAGTTCCTACTCCAGCTTCAAGCAGTACCTCTCAATCATCAGTCTCTGCACCAAGTTCCCCAGGACTTACTTCATTTCCATCGAATGATGAATCATCCTCTCTCAATACTGTCTCAACCTCTTCTTCAGCCCCTATTTCTCCAAACCCTATCGAAACTATTGCGAAAAAAGAGGTTGTTACAAGGCCTTTATTGTGGGGAATAGTTACCTTTTTATTCTTTACCGGACTTGTTATAGGAGGAGTGAGTTTATGGAGATTATATCGTGAACAAAACCCAATGCCTTCTAATAGTATGGATACCACAATGCCAGCAGTCACAACAGACTCAGTTACTACCCCTGCTAATGTGATTGATAATACCCCTATTAATGCTAATCCAAGCATTCAAGCTGATGCTATTGATGCAGAAGTACAAGCTATAGATAGTGATATCGAGGCTGATGCGTTATCTGATACTCAGCTTGGATTATAATTGTTGGTATTTTGATAATAAAGATATATAATATCTTTATATGAAGTAATAGGTAAAAGATGAAATATTTTGTCATAATGGGGGCCACAGGTGATTTAGCAAAAACTAAACTTTATCCTGCTTTGGCCGAAACATATTCTTATAATACAATACAAAAATCAGTACGCTTTATTGGTGCTGGAAGAAAAGAGTGTTCTCAAGAACAATATCGTCAACTAGTGAATGAATCACTCAAAGATCGTGATTGGAAATTGGATTTTGTTCAAGATATGGACTATGTACAACTTGATTTAGAGCAAGTGAGTAGTGTAGAATCTCTTATAAACCACTATAATATTGAAGAAGGAGATGAGCTTATTTGGTATATGGCAATTCCTCCACAGGCTTTTGAACAAGTAATTCAAACATTATCTCAGATAAAAGAACAGTATCCTCATATAAATCAAAAATTGGTATTCGAAAAACCATTTGGCTCAGATTTAGCCAGTTCTCAGAAACTTAATGCTCTATTACAAAAGTCATTTCAAGAAACAGAAATTTATCGAGTAGATCATTACTTAGGGAAAGAGACAATTCAAAATATCTTAGCTCTTCGATTTGGAAATACGATGTTTGAACCCTTACTTAATAATCACTATGTAGAGTCAATCTCAATAGATGTGTGGGAGACAAGGGGTATTGATGGGAGAGCAGAATATTTTGATAAATCAGGTATTATTAAAGATATCTTACAGAATCATATTTTACAGACCATGGCCTTGATGATGATGGAGGGACCTATTGCAATGGAGTCAGAATATATTCGTAATGCGAAATATAATCTATTACGATCATTAAGACCAATTCAACATAATGATGCCATATTGGGGCAATATACAGGAAATGATACGGTAAAAGGATATATACAAGAAGAAGGAGTAAAGCCAGATTCTCAAACAGAAACTTTTGTAGCCCTAACTTCTTATGTAGATAATGCTCGTTGGGAAGGAGTTCCTATCTATATATCCACTGGAAAGAGATTGTCAGAAAATAAAGCAGAAATTCGTATTAAATTTAAACAAAGCTTTAAGTATTTTGCTCATATTGATGAGGAGTGTAATCCACAGCAGAATGAATTAGTAATACAAATACAACCTAATGAGGAAGTATACTATACGGTTAATGCAAAATTCCCTGGAAAAGGAATGTGTATACAGCCAGTAAAATTACATTTCACCTATGATGAAGCTTTTGGTCAAAGGAGTCAAGGAGCCTATACGCGCCTTATAGATGATATTTTAGAGGGCGATCAATCCCTATTTATTCGTTCAGATGAAATAGAAGAATCATGGAAATATGTAGATCCATTAATTCAATCTAATAATGTGGAAAAGAGAGAACTGATACTATATGAATCAGGGATGAATCCTAGTGATATTCAGTTTAGTTAAATTATACTAAACTTATAAATAAGTAAAATTAAAAGCAAATTATAATGAGAGTAAGAAGAGGAAAAAAAGGCTTTACATTGTTAGAGATATTACTAGTAATAGCAGCAATAGGGATATTAGTGGCAATAGTATTAATAGCAATAAATCCAAATAGACAAATAGAAGCAGCAAGGAATGCACAAAGGAGAGCAGATATAAATAGTATATCCAAAGCAATACAACAATTCATAATAGATAGTGGGGGGGGGTATCCAGGGACATTACAGAATATACCAGTAGGAGCAACAGTAGGAGTATGTAATACAACATGTAGTAATGGAATAAATTTAAGTAGTGCCTTGGCACCAACATATATAGCCTCAATACCAGTACCTCCCGATGTAAATGGACAATATACGGTAACAAAGACAGCAAATGGAGTAAGTATAGGATATGATAGTGCTGGGAATACATCTGCCATAATAGCAGGAAGTAATCCTAGTTTAGATATAAACTTTGCTAGAGATAAGATGCTATTTAATTCTACAGGGAGTATCCCTATCAATTTTACAAGACTAAGTCCAGGAACTTATGTAGGAGCAGATAGACTACTTAAGACGGCAGCAGCTAATGAGCCAAGATTTGATCATAATCCTATAACGGGAGAAAGTCTAGGGCTTTTGGTTGAAGAGCAGAGAACGAATAATTATTTTGAATCCGAGAATATTGCAGGAACTTCTGTATTTCAAGGATCAACATCAAATCTTAATATAACTACTGCTCCAGATGGTAGTCAAACAGCTGATAAATTAATAGGTAATGCTGGACAGACAGGAAGACAATCAGTATATAAGACTCCTATATTAAATGCAGGTACAACTTATACTTTTTCGGTATATTTAAAAGCAGCAGAGAGAACATTTGCTACTATTTGGTTTGACAGTGCTAATATTACTGAAGGCCCTTTTTGGGGAGCATCTGGTTGGCTAGATTTATCTACAGGAGTTTCAACCAATACAGCTCATGCTAAAATTATTCCGGCAGGAAATGGTTGGTATAGAGCTTTTGTAATAGCAACTCCTACTGGTACAGGAGCATATAATTTACAGGTAGCTATTGGTACTCCTAATAATTTAGCAGATACAGGAGCTCCAGCCCAAATGAAATACACAGGAGATGGTAGTTCGGGAATATTTGTTTGGGGAGGTCAAATTGAAGTGGGTAATAGTATTACTTCTTATTATCACAATCCTAATACTACAGGGTTTACGACAAGAGCAGTAGATGCTACCAATATTACAGGAGCTAATTTTAATGCGTTTTATACACAAGGTCCTGGATCATTGTATACGGAAGCTTATGTAAGTCTTGGTATAGATCAGCAATATGTATCAATCAGTCAAGATGGTACTTTTAATTTAAGATCTCGTAAAAATGCTAGTAATAATTATATTTTTGTGGCACGAGATGGGGTTACTCGAGATATTGGGCAAACACCAGTTCCTAGCTTGATAAATAATCAATTAATAAAGATAGCGGCCGCTTATAATACTAATGATTTAGCGCTTTCTGGAGGAGGACAAGCTGCTGTAACAGGTTCCACCATAGTCTTGGGCACAAATAATAGATTGGATATTGGTTCATATGGGGGAATTGGAGCTCCTTGCCCTTCTTGCACTATAAGGAGAGTTACTTATTGGGCGACAAGACTTAATAATACAATACTATCTAATTTATCTCGATAATTATACCTTTAATAAATAGCCAAGACTTGATTGGCAGCATAAGGCTACTGCGAGACCATCAGCCGCATCATCAGGTTTGGGAATAGATTTAAGACCCAATATAGTTGCTACCATTTGTTGCATTTGAGCTTTGGGAGCTTTTCCATAGCCTGTGATTGCCTGTTTAATTTGAAGAGGGGTGAATTCAAATAATAATAAATTGTGAAGCTCAGCATTAAGGAGTACTACCCCTCGAGATTGTGCTACGGTAATGATAGTCGTTGTATTGCGAAAAAAGAATAATTTTTCAACCGCAAGAATGTCAGGTTTATGTTCAGTGATTAATTCTTTGAGACTAGAGTCAATAATTGCAAGTCGCTTTGCATCAGATAATTCTGCTGAGGTGGTAATAACACCATAATCAACTACAGCTTTTACCTTGGATAAAGAGGTGTCAATAATTCCAAATCCTGTGGTAGCAGTTCCAGGATCAATGCCTAATATACGATAAGAGGGATTTTGAGACATATTAAGATAAAGCAGTCGTCCAAATTTCTTCTACATCATCTAATTCTTCTAAGATTTCAATCAAACTATCAAGTTTTTCTCGGGATTCCGGGGTAATTTCAGTAGGGATATTGACTTCATATTCTTGTTCACGCGTAATCTCCGTAAACATCCAAATAACCGATCCACTGGCACCAAGGCTACCTCCATTTTTAGAAAGCATATGGCGTAAATCCGCAACCGTTCGATTTGCATTATCGGTATACGTTTTGATAAGAATACCCACTCCCTCTGGTCCAAACCCCTCATACATAATCACTTGTCCATTGGTATTCGCGGCCTTTTCCAAAATACGATTAATATTATCTTTAGGCATATTTACCTCCTTGGCTTTTTCTAGCGCCAGGCGTAACTCTGGATTCATATTAGGATCAGTAGGCCCCTTGCGGGCCGCAATTTGAATTAATTTTACTACTTTAGAAAAATTTTGAGCTTTGAGCTTATCGGTCGCTGCTTTTTTATGTTTAATTTTAGAAAATTTATTATGTCCAGCCATAGATAAAAGCACTTAATTAATATATATTATAGCATAAAATAAGGTTTTTTTCAAGATTGAGATATAGTAAAAACCTCCCGAGCTAGGTTAGCGCGGGAGAGATGATTTGATCTTTGTAAGAATCTCAGTTGCTTCGATCAGGTGTTGACGCCGTTCTCGGTGAAAAACATTTCCTTTCTTTGCTAAGTTCTTAGGTAATATCACTTGATCATCAATGAGCTTAGTGAGTATTTCTCCAACAGATTTTTCCTCCCTAGATTTATCTTTAATCCGATGTTTTCTGTATGCTGCTTCCAAGAATATCACCATATTAGCAATACTTCCAGAGCTTAGCTTAAAGAAAGCTTCAAGTGCATCCCCTGATAACAAGTAGGTTGTTGTTGGTATGGTTATAGTGAGGGGAATTGTTTTAGGTAGGGTGATTCCTTTTTCTTTTAATAAATCGTAAACTGTTTGAATCACTTGGTCTTCGGTAAGGTCGGCATCAGCAATTGACATGATAAGAAAGAGCAGAGTATGGGGAGTATAGCATAGAAGAGGTTGGGATGTGCAATATAGGGGCTTATATCGCTCTATGATATAATAAAAGTATATGAAGAAGAAAATTGTTATCCTAGATAGTAATGCGGTAATACACCGTTCTTATCATGCATTACCTCCCTTTACCACTGCAGAGGGAGTTATGGTAAATGCAGTATATGGATATGCTAAATTATTATTAAAGGTTATTAAAGATGTTAAGCCAGATATTGTATTAGCTGCTTTTGATGTAGCTGGGGGGACATTTCGACATGAACAATTTGATGATTATAAAGCAAATCGAGTAGCTGCGGATCAAGATTTATATGATCAAATTCCTTTGGTTCAAGAATTAGTAAAAGGATTAGATATCCCTGTTTTGGAACTGGCTGGATATGAAGCTGATGATATTATTGGAACTATTGCCGAACAAACTCATAAGAGTAAGAATGAATTGGTAATTGTAACGGGGGATATGGACACGATGCAATTAGTACGTCCTGGTATTAGTGTCTATACATTACGTAAAAGTATTAATGATACGGTTATTTTTGATACCGATGCAGTCATAGCTAAATATCAGATTCGACCAGATCAGGTAAGAGACTTTAAAGGATTAAAGGGTGATCCTTCAGATAATATTCCAGGAGTTCCTGGAATTGGAGATTTGAGAGCGGTGAACCTCCTCCATCGCTTTGATACGCTAGAGAAGGTATATGACTTTGTAGATAGGTATGAGACTTTTGAGGATATTCCTAAAGATGAAAGAGAATCACTTACTAAGTCTATTTTTACGAATCTCAAAACCAATAAAGAGCAAGCCTTTTTTAGTAGAGAATTAGCCACTATTATCTTAGATGCTCCCATAGGAGATATTGTAAATGAGGCAATAGAATATCAATTTCCTATTGAAAAGGCTAAAGAAACGTTTAAACGATTTGAATTCTTCTCATTAGTAAAAGATTTAAATATCATATTAGAAAAAGAAAAGCCAAATAAAGCGCAAACAAGTTTTTGGTCTCAACAATCATCATCAGAAGAACAAAATCCCGACTCAACCATTGTATATCAACCATTATCTCGATTAACCTATCAACCCTATGCTCTTTATCAAAAAGAGAATGACTATTACCTCATTGATGCTAAACAGCAAAGAGCAAAATTGACCGAAAAAGAATTACGAGATTTACTTAATACCGATACCGTAATCATTTGTGCAGATATTAAGCCTTTGATACGGTCTTTATATCCTTTTGAAATCAAGGCAAATCTTCAAGATATTGTTTTAATGGCTTATCTTATCAATCCAGGTGAGCGGCAATTATCACTTGAAGCGGTAGCTACTGCTTATGGAGTCGACTATCAAGAATCTTATCCGGAATTAAGTCTTCATCCTTTATATACGCTCATTCTTGATAAAATGAAGCCTCAGCATATTGATGAAGTATATAATACTATCGAGAGGCCATTATTACCCGTATTAGCACGAATGGAGGCGATAGGAGTTTGCTTTGATACCGATAAATTACAATCAACTAAAGATTTTGTGGAGAATAAAATTAAAGATTTGACTCAGAAAATTTATAGTATAGCGGGAGAGGAATTTAATCTTAATTCTCCTAAACAATTATCTCAGATTTTATTTACCAAATTACAACTTTCTCCAAAAGGGGTAAAGAAGACTAGTGGGGGACAGATATCTACTTCAGCTGATGCTCTTGAATCTATGCGAACAGAATTTGAAATTGTGGACCTTATTTTACAATATCGCGAAGTAGCTAAACTTAAATCTACCTATATCGATAGTCTACCTCTTATGATGGATAATAAAGGACGTATTCATACTAGCTATCAGCAAAATATTGCTGCTACCGGTCGATTATCATCCATAGACCCCAACCTACAAAATATTCCTGCTCGAAGTGAGCTGGGTCGCCAAATTAAACAGTGTTTTGTAGCTCCAAAAGGCTGGACCTTATTGGCTTGTGATTATTCTCAAATCGAGTTACGACTGGCAGCTCATCTATCGCAAGATAAAGCGATGATAGAAATTTTCTCTGAGGGACAAGATTTTCATACTGCTACCGCTCAGAGAGTATATGGCGTCAAACCAGATGAAATTACCAAAGAAATGAGAACTTTTGCTAAGACTATTAATTTTGGGATTCTGTATGGTATGGGAGCGGTAAGTTTAGCTCGTAATCTCAAGATTACAAGAACCGAGGCACAAGAATTTTTAGCCAAATATCGGGCAGCCTATCCAGAGCTGCATGAATATATGGAATCCTTGAAACAATTTGCTCGGCAACATGGATATGCTCAAACAGAATATGGACGTATTCGAGATTTATCTCATATTGATATCAGAAATCCCCGCAATCAATCCTTACTCGAGAGAATTGCAGTTAATATGCCAATACAAGGATTACAGGCAGATATTATTAAATTAGCTATGATTCAAATTGATGCAAAGTTATCTCAGCAAGATGATATCCATATGATATTACAAGTACATGACGAATTGGTGTTTGAAGTCAAACAAGAAAGAGTGGAAGAATATCAAACTCTTATTGTAGAGATTATGGAATCAGTATATAAAGCCAGTATCCCTATCAAAGTAGGGGTGACGGTAAAAGATTATTGGGGTTAATTAGTTACTTTTTCTTCGTATATCCCCGTTTCAGTATTGATACGAATTTTGTCCCCTTGATTAATAAACATAGGAACTTTAACCTCAAGGCCCGTTTCAACTTTTACTACTTTTACAGCAGCATCAACGGTATTTCCTTTAATTGCTGGTACCGCCTCAGTTACTTCTAAGACTACTTTAGGGGGTAAATTAATCGTGATAGGATCACCATTATAGGTAACAATTTTAACCTTAGCTCCTTCTTGTAAATAACCAATAATATTCTCTCCCAAAGTTTCAATATCAAAAGCATATTGCTCAAAATTTCTCTCATCCATAAAATGATATCCTTCAGAATCATGATATAAATATTCAGCATAAGATTCAGCAATATCAGCCTCAGGGAACATATCAGATTGTTTAAAATTTCTCTCCTGAATATTTTGGGTCAAAAGATTACGCATCTTTACCGTGAGAACAGATCCTGCTCGTCCTTTCTTTGCAAGCTGACTAAAGAGTACAAGATAGGGGGTGTCATCTACTACGATAATTTTACCTTTTTTAATGTCTGAAATTGAAAGCATAAAATATTTCTTATATAACTTTGCTATTATAGTCAATATAGCGATAAAATGCAATATAAAAGAAAAAGACCAACCTCGGCGGCTGGTCTCGGTAATGGTTGAGAAGGTATTCAACCCTCATCAGGACAATTCGGCTTCTGTGTGGAATTTTGCTCTTCATCTGGAGTTCGAGTGCGTCTTACTCGATTAGGAAGCATGTCGCTCACAGAACAGAAAAGATCGGCTGGAGTGAGCCCACTTCCTTCATTTCTGTTGGCGCGTCCTGATAGTGGTTCAAACAGTTCTCGGATTGGGTGTGGCATGATCAAGTCTCAATAACTTCAAAATAATATCATATCATAATATCAAAATCAATATGATATACTATATATAATAGATAGTAATAAAAACTCAATGGCATATTATCAATACGTGATTATAGGGGCAGGAATTGCAGGGAGTAATGCCGCCGCGACTATACGTAAAGAAGCTCCAGAATCAACTATTGCATTGATAGGAGAGGAGCAATATCCCGTATACTCACGAGTTAATATTGGGAAAGTTGCTGCAGCTCATAAACAGCCTGAGGAATTACTTCTCAAAACAGAAGCTTATTTTGAACAAAATACTATTCATCGTATTATTTCGAAAGTAACTTCACTTGATTCAGAGGCAAAAACTCTAACTCTTGATAATGGCGAAGTACTACAATACGATAAAGTACT
>JALQTA010000110.1:443-1232 GCA_023264145.1 Minisyncoccota bacterium
GTACTCCCCAGGCGGATTATTTAACGCGTTAGCTGTGATACAGAGAAATAATTCCCCACATCTAATAATCATCGTTTACAGTATGGACTACGAGGGTATCTAATCCTCTTCGCTACCCATACTTTCGTATCTCAGCGTCAGTAATGATCCAGAAAGCCGCCTTCGCAACTGGTGTTCTACATAATATCTACGAATTTCACCTCTACACTATGTATTCCGCTTTCCTCTGATAAACTCTAGCTAAGTAGTTTTAATTGCAATTCCAAAGTTAAGCTTTGGGCTTTCACAATTAACTTATCTAGCCGCCTACATACTCTTTACGCCCAGTAATTCCGAACTACGCTAGGTCCCTTCGTATTACCGCGGCTGCTGGCACGAAGTTAGCCGGACCTTATTCTTCGGGTACAGTCATTATCTTTCCCGACAAAAGAGCTTTACAACCCAAGGGCCTTCTTCACTCACGCGGCATCGCTGCATCAGAGTTTCCTCCATTGTGCAAGATTCCCCACTGCTGCCTCCCGTAGGAGTCTGGGCCGTATCTCAGTCCCAGTGTGGCTGATCATCCTCTCAAATCAGCTATTGATTGTAGTCTTGGTGAGCCATTACCTCACCAACAAGCTAATCAAGTGCGGGCTCATCTTTTGGCATTAAAACTTTCTCCGTAAGGACTTATCCGGTATTAGCACAGGTTTCCCCGTGTTATTCCGAACCAAAAGGCAGATTCCCACATGTTACGCACCCGTCTGCCGCTAGGTATTGCTACCTCGCTCGACTTGCATGTGTTAGGCG
>JALQTA010000111.1 GCA_023264145.1 Minisyncoccota bacterium
TTTTGGCAGGAGTATTGGTGAACTTCGACGCCATCAGGCATTTCGATTCTTGGCAGGGGCGGCTTGTGCCCACTCATCTGTTTAAGCAGCTTCCTATTCTTCTCCTCGTAGTTGAGAGAGGATCCCGCAGACAACCGCTCCTTCATTCGCAAGCTGAAATCGGGGTTTCGGCAATCCGTAGCAGCCTTCCTGCGCCGTTTTTCCAAAAATTCCGCCACATCCTCTTCACTCGAGCTGTAAATATCTTCCAGGGGCGTGTTCTTCACTTATGAAGTTCTGAGTGAGGACTTTTCGGTCATGGTGTCGAACTCGCTCTGCTTCTCAGTGCGGCCAATGCTCGTGTCACAGTTACTGTTGACTGAGTGGTCTTAGCGACGACGTCGTTTCCTCTTCGGCTTCTACCCGTGCAGATCAAATGCATTCAAACTGTCTCCGTACTTACGTTCCAGGTTGAGCAGCCTCTCAGCTGTCGGGTACAAATTAAAGTCTCGGATCAGATTCTACCGGTCCAGTTTGCGCATCTCAGCAAACTTCTGCAGCGTGTCGTAAATCTCCTCGGGAACCTTTGACCTCAGGTAAATGCCGGGCTCCGACATGATTTGGGACAACGTTTGGCGGAGTTTTACCTTTTTCACGGAGAAGTTAAAGTCGGAGTAAAGTCGCTGTTTAAATTGAATCGAGGAGTTGTAAAGCATTTTGAACCGGCGGTCGTTCGTGTGCTCCCGCTCGTTCATTCGGTAGAAGCGGTCAAGTGAGCGGCCCGGGCCTGCCTGACCCTCAATGATGTAGAGCCGCATCTCCTTGTCCATCAAGTTAAAGGCACTCAGGAAGTCCTTCTGAGCTTTTGAGCGCGGCGACAGCTCAGTAGTGTTCAAATAGCGCGTGTTGGCAAGATTAAGAAGGTCGAGGTTGATTTCTTCGAAGCTCTGCTCTAATTTTTTCATTTGGTCGGCTGCTCGGTAGGGAATCAAGATTATCATCCTCGCAAACATGACCAGCTGATCCGTCGATGAGTCTTGGCTCTGTTGCTGGATAGGTGCGGCAAGTTGCGCATTCATCACGAAGTAAGTCATGTTCTGCATGTAGGGTGAAAATTTATCCAAGCACTTGTCGGCTTTTTTGGCAGTGATATTCAAGTCAAGGTTGTTTGTGTTATCTGCCATTTCCTTCTTCGTCGGATGAACATCTGCTCTCAGCTTGATCTCTCTGCAAAAAGGTC
>JALQTA010000112.1 GCA_023264145.1 Minisyncoccota bacterium
TCAAGATTGTGTTTGAGATGGTCTGTTGCAAGTTCTTTTTGTTCTGCGGTTAAAAAATGTGATAATAACCGGAATATCGTAGCTAAAGTCCATTGAGTAGATGCTTGATTGATCTTTGCTATTTTTGAGAGTAATATATCGGTATATGGATATATCCAATCTGGGTGTTCTTTGCATATACGTTTTAATGCATTAGATACACGAAGTCTTACTACTTCATCTGATGATGAGTAGGTATCGATGAGCTCGGTAACTAATGTTTTATCTTTGAGGATGAGTTCTACTACTTCTAAGGTTCTTCCTAATGAGTTTGGATGACCTCCTGTTAATATTTGTTCAAATGATTCAGTCATATGGATAATATAATATGATACACGATATGATCATAATATCATATCAAATAATAAAGACCCAAGAGACTTGGATCTTTATTGAAATAAATATGTTTAATTAAGTGCAAATCTCTAATTGGATTTTTTCCAGTAAAGGTTTGTATTCTGATTTTAAATTTTGAAATGCTTCTTCTGTTCTGATATAAAATGGAGCACGCTGTTTGTTAGCATAGAATACTGTATTGCCAATTTGATGAAAACAAAAGCCTATATATTGTAGTTGACGATGAAGTCGAGATTCCATTATTGTACATAATTTCTCTAGGCCTGTAGTGTGTGCGACCACTAGTACTCCTAAATACAAGTTTAGAGGAGCTAGTGGAAAGTTCTCATACTTTGATGAATTGCCATTACGGAACTTATCAGTTACTGCTAGGCGAGATATTTCAGCTATTGATCCGTTTTCTTTAAGGTTACTAATATTATCAGAATGGCAGAGTTTCTCAAAAGGCAGTAAGTTGTTGGGCTGAGAGTGTATGATCCGGACGCAACCAATATACTGTTCTTGATATTTCAGTATTAAGTGGGTGGAGTGTTGATCGTATTGATCCATTTCCATTTGATCTGGAAATTCATCAGGATCTTTGAGTCTTAAGTCTTGACAATAGACTCTATATCGAATTTTGTACACTTCCGCTTTTAGTTGGGAGGTTGTTGCGATCTGAAGTTTAAACATAATCCCTCTACCTCAATATGGGGTGCGGTCAAGATACTATCATTGTATATTGGGTTTGTCAATGAATTGTATGGAATGAAAT
>JALQTA010000113.1:0-367 GCA_023264145.1 Minisyncoccota bacterium
TCAGCGGTAGAGCAACGCCCTTACAAGGCGTGGGTCAGTGGTTCGAAACCACTACTCGGTACCAAAAGCCCCGATGGTGGAATTGGTAGACACGCTGGTCTTAGAAGCCAGTGCCGAAAGGCGTGAGAGTTCAAGTCTCTCTTGGGGCACCAAACAAAGCGACCGTGGTGAAATAGGTAGACACAAGAGACTTAAAATCTCTCGCTTTCGGGCATGCCGGTTCGATTCCGGCCGGTCGCACCATACCGCTAAGACCCTTGAAATATAAGGGTCAAAGGCTCAGTAACCATAGTCGGTAAGCACTTACTTTCTGCAGCGATCTGCACTGTTCGCGAGCGGCATGTTGGTAAGCACTGACTGAGCTCGC
>JALQTA010000113.1:377-1093 GCA_023264145.1 Minisyncoccota bacterium
GTCGCACCAAATAACGGAGAGTGAGAAGCATTGGTGACTTCAGCAGACTGTAAATCTGTCGCCTCAGGCATACGGGGTTCGAATCCCTGACTCTCCACCATATAATCTGCCCGTAGCTCAGTTGGATAGAGCAACAGCCTTCTAAGCTGTGGGTCAGGGGTTCGAATCCCTCCGGGCAGGCCATTGGGCCGTGTGGTGGAATAGGTAGACACAGCAGACTTAAAATCTGCCGCAGTAATGCGTAAGGGTTCGAGTCCCTTCTCTTGCACCAATTAGCCGCCTTAGCTCAGTGGTAGAGCAACCGCCTTGTAAGCGGTAGGTCATCTGTTCGATACAGATAGGCGGCACCAATTCATGACAAGTTGTGTTAGTGTGTGTGTTCTTTGAAAGGAAAATGAAATGAGTAGTGCAGAAATGAAGCCCCTGAAGATTGCTGGTCAACTGTTCTGGGCAAATTGGATGAAGGAATTTAATACCAAGTTCAACGATGACAACACCAAGTATGAGTGTACGCTTGGTATGCTGTCGGACAAGGCCGCTAGTGCTCTTGATGACATTGGTGTGAAGGTCAAAGAGAAGGACATCATGGGCAAGTACATTGTCGGTAAGTCCAAGTTTGTCTTTGAGCCTGTCTTTGAAGACGGTACTCCTGTGCCTATTGAGAAGATTGGTAATGGCACTAAGGTGTATGCGCTGGTGAGCAGCTATCGACATAA
>JALQTA010000114.1 GCA_023264145.1 Minisyncoccota bacterium
GGGGACATATCATTGGTTTGAAGATTCTGAGGAGGCGGCTTTGCATATAGTTGACTTTATTACCTCAGATGATATTATTTTAGTAAAGGGTTCACAATTTTCTCGTATGGAAAAAGTATCCGCAGAACTCTTATCAAATAAACGCTATCGGGCAGAACTCTTAACTCGACAGTCTCAAGAATGGCAATAATTAGATATGAAGAAATCAACACAGTCCTTTAAAAAAGCATTTGAAGAGCTAGAAATAGTCACTCATAGCCTTGAACATAATGATACCTTAGACCTTAGCAAAGGAGTAGAGCTCTTCGAAAAGGGGATGGAATTAGCTCAAATATGTAAAACTCATTTATCCGAAATAGAAAATACCATTATTAAAATCCAAAATAAATATTCCACTATTCATGATGAATCTCAAACATAGTATTGTTATTCTCCTTATAGCTCTATTTCCTCTCCAGGTTAATGCCGATACGGAAGATATAATTGTATACACTAAATGTGACATTAATCAGTATCAGGATCAATTAGCTCCTGATTGGTATTTAGTCGAAGAAGGTCAGGTATCAGAGCAATGTATTATTGAAGAAATTCCGGAGCAAAAAATTTATTTAGCTACCAATGATACTCATTATGCAAATCAATGGGCTCTCAAAAATACCGGACAAAGTATTTTAGGGCAATCAGGTACGGTAGGTTTGGATATTGGGTTTGAAGGAGCTTATCCTAATATCCGGAATATTCCCAAAGGAAATACCAAAATAGGCTTAATTGATACGGGAGTGACGGTTATTCCAGAAACCTCAGGTCAAATTTTACCAGGATATAATGTGATTAATGATACGAATAATGCTACTGATGATAATGGTCATGGTACGTTTATTTCCTCCGTTATCGTATCAACCGTGAATAATAATCAGGGAATTGCCGGGGTCAATGACCGAGCTACAATTTTACCTATTAAAATTTTAGGAGCTGATGGGAGTGGACTTTTATCAGATTTGA
>JALQTA010000115.1 GCA_023264145.1 Minisyncoccota bacterium
GTCTATTTGGGATGAAAACGATTTCAAATACACGGATTTTATTTATACGTTTAAAAATGGTTCTTACATTGAACTTTTTGGACTAGAAGACCCTGATAAAGCAAAAGGACCAGCAAGAGATATTCTATTCATAAACGAGGCTAACTTAATCAGCAAAGCGTTATATGACCAGTTAATTATAAGAACAACTGGACAAGTATTTCTTGATTGGAATCCAGCCGACTTTGTTTCTTGGGTTTACGACATAGCAGATGACCCATCAAACAAACGCATTCATTCTACTTATCTAAACAACATATCAAACCTATCCGATTCTCAAATAAAAAACATAGAACAGTACAAAGACTTACCTGATGACTTTATGTGGAAGGTTTACGGACTAGGTGAACGAGGAGCAGCAAAGGAACTTATCTATACTCAATGGAAGCAATACAGCGAAACACCAAACGGAGACACATTCTACGGACTTGACTTTGGTTATGTCCATCCTGCTGCACTCATAAAGGTTACTCACTACGAAGGGCAAAACTACTTTGAGGAAATAATTTACCAAAGCGGGTTAACGTTATCAGACCTATCAAGACTAATAAAAGAAAAATTACCTGAACGTGCTACTATTTACGCAGATGCAGCCGAACCTAAAAGTATTGAGGAGTTATACCGACAAGGATTTAACATTAAACCAGCCGTTAAAGAAGTTTGGGCAGGAATTATGCAAATGAAATCTTACCCAATAAACATTCATCACGCTAGTCAAAATCTAAAACGAGAAATACAATCGTACAAATGGAAAAAAGATAAAAACGATAACGTAATAGAAGAACCAGTAAAAGCAAATGATGACGCTTTGGATGCTTCACGTTATGCCGTATTTACGCATTTATCCAAACCCAAATTCGCAGTTTCGGTATTTTAGTTTAAATTATCTAACTTTGTTTAAATTATTTTAATATGGGATTGTTAGATTTCTTAAGATTAAGTAAACCACAAACAGTTACAC
>JALQTA010000116.1 GCA_023264145.1 Minisyncoccota bacterium
AAGAGTTCCATATATTGGAGTTCGATATACGATGATTGTCCCAGGATCAAGTCAAGCAAAAGAGTATGGGGTAGAGCAGGGAGCTTTGATTATAGGGGATGCCGAGGCTCCAGCTATTGTTCCTAATTCTCCTGCATCTAAAGCAGGTCTTAGAACAGGGGATGTCATCACTGCAATTGAAGGTACTAATCTTACTATAAAAACACCATTAGCAGATGTGATATCACGATATACGATTAATGAAACAATTGATTTATCTGTATGGCGTGATGGCAAAACAGAAACAATATCAGTAACCTTGGAAGAAAGAAATTAATATATGTCTCAAAAAAATACCCAAATAACATTAACGCTCTCTCAACAATCAGTTATTAAGGTGGTGTTATTTGTTCTGGTTATTGCATTACTTATCTATGTTAGATCTTTAGTGGTAACCGTATTGCTTGCTTTTGTAGTTGCCTCATTTGCAAAATATTTAGCAACATTATTGAAGAAGAGATATCGTATTCCTTATACCCCTGGGTTAATTAGTACCTTTATCTTTTTAGCAGTGGTTTTATTTTCAAGTTTTGCTCTACTACTTCCTATTGTAATTCGAGAAGGGTATTCGATATTTACCTTTTTAGGTAATTTTGCTCAAGATTTTGAATCTCAATTACAATCTCTAGGCCTGCCTTTAGATATAACTACCTTAAGGCAGTTTACTGACATTATCCCGAATATAGGAGGAGTTGCTTTAGGAGTATTAGGAACATTAGGACAAATTGTTACCTATATCGTATTGATATTGGTGCTTGGATTTTATATCGCCATTGATAAAACAGGGGTATACAGTATTGTGAAAATTTTTGTGCCAGACACGATTAAAGATGATGTTCCTTATATTGTAAAAAGGATACAGACACATATTGGGAAATGGGCCACAAGGGAGATATTTATTGCTAC
>JALQTA010000117.1 GCA_023264145.1 Minisyncoccota bacterium
GCTCGCAATGCGCGTGTGTGACACGTACAATGCTGACGCATGGCTCTCCCAGTTTGAGCGCGACGAGCCGAACGCGGTATATATGTTGAGCGCCAAGCGCCCTAAAATCAAAGCTGGCGACGAAAACCGCGCGCTACACCCTGCATCCTTCGCATAGGAAAGGAAACTGATATGACCGCTTACAATCAATGGCTCGCGTACTACGAATCTCACTTTTCAAACATCAGTAATATGGCTCTCCAAGGATATTGGGAGCTTTTCGGACGCGAGAGCGAAGAGCCGTTCAAATCGCCGCGAGAGCAGGCCGCGTGGGTCGCTGTCAACCAAGAACTATCTGATCGCGGCTTAGCCTAACACCCCACCCCATCCCCTAGCCTCGCCCCGGTCACGCGCCGGGGCTTTTCTTTTGTGCTCGCCACTGACGCATATAAGCGGCGTGACGCGCCCTGTGCGTTTCAGGGTGACGCGCTCGCCAATCCCTCACCCGGTCATAATCACTGCGCCCCTCACCCTGTGAGATAACGCGTGAGATAACGCGTGAGATAACAGGGCTTGCTTGTGAGATAACGCTATCAGGCTGTGAGATAACAGGCGCGGGCTTGTTAGGTACGGGCTTATTAGCACACGGACGCCCGCACCACGTCCACGATGAACACACGCCACAACGCTGATCTAGCTTGTGTATCATAGCTTCCCGGCGTCCCTAAACCGTTGCAGGGCTTGCGCATCCATGCGTGCTCTACGCTTTGGATTGCCGCGTCCATGCGTGCGCCATGAGGGGCAGGGCCGCAAAGGATCATACGCCCTCTTAATGCTCAACGCCTGCTGAACAAAAGCCCATGCGTAATGCGGTATAGACACTCTTCCTATCCGCCACCACAAAGGTGTTTTTGCGCTCACACCGAGCAATCGCGCTAGGTG
>JALQTA010000118.1 GCA_023264145.1 Minisyncoccota bacterium
TGTGAGTTTGTGTAAAACACAAGGCGAACACGGCGAGACGGGGTCGCGAGAATTTGCCGTCAGGGAAATTACTTGTGACCAAGTCCCTCTCCTAGTACTAAATTAAATATATAATAGTTTGTTAGTCTTCAAGACAATAAAAAATTTCTCCTTTAGACGGGAGTTTTTTTATTTGATATACTAGGAAGTATGAGAATAAAGATAATCTACACTGAGTGATATGCCTTCTCCGATGATGACCCAGTTTTATGATATTAAAAAATTGTATCCCAATGATATTTTGTTCTTTCGACTAGGAGATTTTTATGAGATGTTTGATAAAGATGCTGAAATAGCGGCTCCTATCCTTGATCTTGTGTTAACAGCTCGTAAAAATACCATAGATGGAAAAATTCCTATGTGTGGAGTTCCATATCATTCCTCAAGTCAATATATTCAAAAGTTGATTCGCGCTGGGTATTCGGTAGCATTATGTGAACAACAAAGTTCTCCTCAAGAATCTAAAGGATTGGTGTCTCGTAAGGTGGTGAAGGTTATTACTCCGGGTACGGCATTAATGGAAGGAGTGTCTGCTGAATCTTGTTATATTGCCAGTGTTTATCGTAATAAACAGGGTGTATATATTGCTTTTGCTGATCTGGGTACGGGAGTTTTTGAAGTTGGTATTTATAGAGATCAAGATATTAAGTCTGCCTTAACCTCTCGTCCTGTAAAAGAAGTTATTATGGCTCCAGATGATGTACTTTATGAGCAGGTAAAAAGCTTAAACCTAAAGGTGGTGACAGAATCAAAGTGGAGTTTTACCTTATCTCGAGCTCAAGAGGTATTACATACTCATTTTAAGGTGACCAGTATGCAGGGATTTGGATTTAATATATCAGATATGAGGCTT
>JALQTA010000119.1 GCA_023264145.1 Minisyncoccota bacterium
GCGCTCATCGCAAATAATTTAACGTTCCTATAGATTACTGGTATCTCACATACCACCTTTTGATACTTTGTGGTGGTAAATATCCAATCTAATACTTCTACGGCTGATTCGTAGGCCCTACGTCCTCTAGTCTCAGGGGGAATCATAGGATGTATCTGTAGAGTAATGCTGTTTGATGGATGTACGTTGTATATCCCAATAAACCCTTCTTCATCTGAGGCGTATAGCCAACCTTCTGATATATCTGGCATCCAAGTGTCTTGCTCAATGCCATCTTCTGCTATCGTCTCCCATAACGCAGGAATAGTAGCGATTTCACGAATTAAGGCTATATCCTTAAAGTTGGGTTACGTCACCGCCTATGTCTGGCTGCATCTTTCTGTATTCTATTGCTCCAGAGATTCCGGTTGAATCAATGTACAAGCTGTACTGCCTAGCTGTTACTACGCCTTCTGGCGAGCCAGTGCCTACTATCGGGATGCTCAGACTTGCGTCCTGAGTGAATTGCCTGAAGGGCTGCGCCATAGTCCCATCGGGTTCTACGATAGGCTGCGCGACGTTGAGTCTTGGGCTTGTCACTTGTCTCCACCAATAATGTTCGCCGTTAGCTGAATGATCACAGGTTTGACTGCATCAGTCAGAGTAAATCTAAATACTTCAAATCTTGCTGCCCTGCCGTTACGTCTCCAGATAGCACGACGGGTATACTCACCGATCTTACCAATACTGCGTGAGATAGGGCCGCTCCAAGTCTTGCCGTCCTTAGACCGCTCTAGTGTTATCTGCGGGTCTACAACAGCTTCATTGCCTACACCAGACTCAACCGTGAGTTCTAGTGATGGGAAGAACACAGACTGCATATTG
>JALQTA010000011.1 GCA_023264145.1 Minisyncoccota bacterium
CAGGAAAGAGGGGTGACCTTGACAGTAGAACCAGAGGCGGTATTGTATTTAGCAGAAAAAGGGTATAGTCCCGATTTTGGAGCCAGAGAGTTGGAAAGAACAGTTTCCTCTATCCTAGAAACATATTTAGCTAATTATCTTCTTATTCATCAGGTAAAAAGAGGGGATAGTATTATTATTCGCAAAGAGGATTTGATAGGAACCTCTTAATGCATCTAAAGAGACCTTTTATAGTTGAAAAAATCTTATAAATATGCTATAATAAGAGTATATGGATGAACGTAAACAACAATTTTTGGAGTATGTTATTTTAGATTATATTGATACTGCACAACCAGTATCATCCTTTAGTATTCAGAAAAAATATGGCTTACCCTACTCGAGTGCAACAATTCGTAATGAATTAGCTGAATTAGAAGATGAAGGATATTTAATGCAAGTTCACACTTCCTCTGGACGAATTCCTACTGATAAAGGATATCGATATTATGTGAATCGATTACTGGGAAGACAAGAAATTTTAAAACAATATGCCTCGGTGACTCATCGATTTTTGAGTGATATGAATACAATGAATGAAATTCATTTAAAATTAAAAAACTTATTATTATCATTTGCTCAAGAATCAGGAAATGTAGCTATGGGAAAATTGTCGTCAGATATGATTTTTGAAGAGGGAGTCTCTACCTTTTTAAGACAACCAGAATTTTCTTCAGTAGAATTTATTCATGGAGCCTTAAAAGATCTTAATGAAATTAAAGCTCATATTGATGAGATGGGAAGAGAAGTTGCTCAAGGAACATATAAATTATATATAGGGGAGGAAAACCCTATGGTATCTATGCATAAATATGCGGTAATAGTGGGAAAATTTTCAATTGACTCAGATGATGGTACAATAGTAGTAGTGGGGCCGAAAGGTATGCATTATGCAAAAAATATAGCCCTTGTAGAATCAATGTTAAATAGTGATGTATATGAAGAAGAATAGTAAGAATAATACTGTAGACCAAGAGAAAGAAGAATTAAATATTCAAGATTTACAGGCACAAATTGCTCAATTAGCAGCTGATTCTGCTCATAATTTAGCAGGATGGCAAAGGTCTCAGGCAGATTATCAAAATCTTAAACGGGAATCAGATAAAGTTCGATTAGATAGTATACAATTTGCTAATAAACGATTAATAGAGACATTAATTCCTGTGTTTGACAACTTTGCATTAGCTATTAAGCATTTACCTCAAGATTTAGAATCTAATACATGGGCTCAAGGAATTATATTTATTCACAAGCAATTACAGGATATTTTGGTTGAAGAGGGAGTTGAGATTGTAAATCCACTAAATCAACCTTTTAATCCCTATGAACATGAAGCGGTAGATAGTATTGAAGGAGTGAGTGAAGGAGAACACATAATTATAGAGGTACTACAAGTAGGGTATAAATTGAATGGATCTCTCATTCGTTCTGCTCGAGTGAAAGTATCCTCATAAATATGATATTAACATGGATTGAATATGGGATAATTATTATCGCGGTATTTTGTGTTACGATATTATTATTTCATATATTATTATATCAAAAATGGATATTCTCACTCTATCATAATCAAATAAGAGATCGTGATATTCATACGGGTATTAAACCTAAAATTGGTGGTATTGTAATTATTCCCTTATTTGTTCTCTGTATTGGGGTGTGTGTATGGACGGGTATTTTAGTGTGGCAGCCAGAATTTTGGGGAATGATTATTGGGGCTATCGGAATTTTATTGTATGGATATATTGATGAAAAATATGATCTCCCATGGAGTATTCAATTCTTATGGCAATTTGGGATTGCAGGTATTGTTATCGCTTCTGGAATTGGTATACAAGCACTTAATTTACCTAATGGAGGATTATGGTTTGTTGATACATGGCAAGTTATGGGCTTGGTGCTCCCGAGAGATATTATTACAGCATTATGGATAGTAGGGTTAATGAATGTAGTAAATTGGTTAGATGGAATAGATGGCTTGGCTGGAGGGGTGGGTATTATTGGATTTGTGACATTGTTTATATTAGGATTAACCCCTTTTGTTAATCAAGGTCATATTGCCTTATTCTCAGCAATATTGACTGCTCTATATGGAGGATTTCTTCGATTTAACTGGTATCCATCCAAAATATTTTTAGGGACATATGGAAGTATGTTCCTTGGGTATATGTTAGCAATATTAGCATTAATCAGTGGGGGTAAAATTGCAACCTCAGCTCTCGTCTTGGCTTTTCCTATTATTGATGCTGCAGTAGTAATTATATCTCGTATATGGAATAAAAAATCTATCTTTGAGGCTGATAATAATCATTTTCATCATAAATTATTAAATACTGGACTTACGGAAATAGGTGCAGTGAGAATTATGTATGCTATGAGTATTTTATTTGCTATATCAGCTCTCGTATTCGATACAGCAGGTAAAATGATTATCTTTAGTTTAGGTGCTATTATATTAATCGTAGTGTCAGCATTTTTAACCCGTCAGATTGCGATAAGACATAAAAAATGATATACTTAATCTAGGATACAATATAAATAGTATATGAAATATAAATCTGGATATAGTGTTATTGAGGTATTATTGGCAGGATCAATTTTAGCCTTAGCTGTCGCTGGTATTGTGGGAGCAATTGTTCTTGCACAGAGAAATAATCAGGCTACGAATGCTCAAACTCAAGCATTAAAAATGGCTCAAGAAGGAATTGATGCCTTGAGGTCAATCCGTAACAGAGACTACTCATTATTAGTTAATACAGTTATACCAGCGTCACTAACATTAAATAATGATGGGGTTTGGAGTATTAATGTCGCTCCTGGGAGTACGGATGATCAATTATTAGATCCTCTTCGTACAAGACGAATAACTATTGAAAGAGATCCAGACCTTAATGATTCAGCAGATTTGGAGGGGCTAGTAGCTAAGAGGGTAACGGTAACCGTAACGTATCAGATTAATCCAGATGGAGATACCAAAGATGTCGTATTAACAGAAACATTAGCTAATACCTCTACGATGAATAGTACTGGAGATATTGTGACCGGTGTAACAGCTCAAAGTGCGAACTTTCGTTTACTTGATGATAGTGTTGGAGGAGGGGGAAATTCATTTAATCCATAACTATGATATTAAAATATAAAGCCTTTACTCTCTTAGAAATTTTACTTGTCATTACTATTGTGGGGATATTACTTACGGTAGTCGTGAGATTAGTTCGGCCAGAAGATCGTTTTGCAGATATACGTAATGCTCAGCGCAAATCAGATGTATTAAGTATTTATACCGCAATAAATCAATATAGAGAAGATAATAGGGGGCAATTTCCTCCTGGTATTACGAGTACATCAACCGCTTTATGTCAACCTGGTTGTGTAGAGTCGGGAACTCAAATAGATATTAATACAGATATAGCTCAATATATTAGGAATGGAGTATTACCTATAGATCCTTCTCAAACAGGTACGGTTCTAACAGGGTATACTATATCCCTTGATAGTGGTGGAAGGGTAATTGTATCAGCCTCTTTAGCTGAAAATGGAGAAGTTATTAATACTCAAGAATAAATATATGTCTATATCACCTCAATCATCAAAAAATGTTATGAAACCCGCTATATTTAATGTATTTTCTCAAGCAATAGCATTATTTACAGGATTAATATATGTAGCTCTCATTGGATTTATTTATATTTATGTAACTGACAATGTAGCTTTTTTGTATACCGAACAAGCTACGAATATTTTGATGGTAACTATTACGGTCTTATTAACTACTGGGTGGTTGATTTTATACGGTATTTATCGGTCTATTATTAAACCAAGTTATGAGGCCTTTAATATTATTTCTCAAATTATTGATGGATTAGCTCAAAATGGAGAGATGGATAAAAATCAAATTAAATATCTTCAGGACTTTATGCAAGGATCTCTGGCTCAATTGAAAAAATCCTCTTTTATGAGGAATATCAATTTATCTAAAAATACAGAAGATTATATTGAGCAATTAAAAACATTGACAGATAAAAACACAGAGTTATCGCAATCTAAAGAAAAATTATCACAGTTGGTTTCAAATTTGGAGCAACAAAGTAAATTACTTCAATTAGAACAAGCAAAAACTACAGCAATCATTAATGCTATTCCTAATGGGCTAGTTGCTTCGAGCAAAGATGGAAATATCTTTTTGATTAATGAAGAGGCTACCAAATTACTTCATTTAAAAGATGATCAGATATTAGGAAAATTCCTCACACAAGTATTGCCTATTAATTCTGAATCAATAGCTGCTTGTGTCTCTAGTGAAGACCCATGCACAAGTAATACCTTTACTTATGAGTCCCCAGATAAAAAACAAAAAATTACTCTTGAACATACAGTCAATGGTATTATGATAGATAATAAGACGGTAGGAACAGTGAATATTTTACGGGACACCACCCAAGAACAAGCTACAATGAGAGCTCAAAAAGAATTTGTTTCTATGGCCTCACATCAGTTAAGAACTCCTATTACTTCTATTAAGTGGAATGCAGAATTAATACTTTCATTGGATAATATGTCTACTGAAATAAAGGATGCCGTGACAGATATTTATAGAGAAAATAATCGCATGGAAAAATTAGTGAATGCACTTTTAAATCTATCAAGAATAGATTTGGGTACAATTAAATTTGTAACACAAAGTATTAACCTTGATCAGTATATTGATACTCTTCTTAAAACTTTGGAAAGTGAGACAACTCGTAAAAATATCTCTATTACCAAACATATACAAGTTTCACAACCTATAGTAAATGATCCTATATATATAGATATTATTTTAAGTAATTTATTATCTAATGCAGTGAAATATACTCCAAAAGAAGGTAGTGTATGTATTAAGGTAGTGGATACTTCAGAAAATAATATGCTTCATATAGAAATTACTGATACAGGGTTGGGTATCCCTTTGAGTCAACAGGCACAAATTTTTGGTCGATTATTTAGAGCTGATAATGCTAAAAATAGTGAAACTGACGGGAATGGATTAGGATTATATATGGTAAAGCAAGTTATTGAGGCTATGAATGGAAATGTATGGTTTGAATCAATAGAGAATCAAGGAACAACCTTTTTTGTTGAGTTACCCCTTGTGATAGATAATAAGAATGTGATATAATTACCGATAATATATTGAAAATGGCGTATAAGGTATTAATTGTTGAAGATGAACAAGCAATAGCAAGAGTTCTTGACTTAAAGTTAGTGCAAGCTGGTATTGTGACAACAGTTGCTAATGCTGGAGATATAGCCTTAGAACTGATAAAAAATCAACAATTTGACTGTATCCTATTAGACCTTATTTTGCCTGGAGCGGATGGTTTTACTATTTTAGAAACATTAAGGCAGCAGAATAAAGATGCTAAAGTTATTGTAATGACAAATTTAGGGCAACCCGAGGATAGGAAAAGAGTTCAAGATTTAGGAGTGTCCGGGTATTATGTAAAGTCGGAGATGTCTGTAGTGAATCTTGTTGAAAATGTGAAGCAATTATTAGAGACATAATAAAAAATATCTGATATAATAAATAGAGATTAAATAAATAACACAATATGGAGCCCCAAGCAATACTAGAGCTATTAGTAAATACTCAGTATATTACAGAAGAAGATCGTAAGTTAGCTCTTACGAGTACGCATAATGACTTTGCAATTGCAGTTGATTATTTAGTTCAAACAAATTTACTTACCTATGATATTATCGGGCAAGCCTTGGCTGAAAGTTGGGGAGTTAAATATTTTGATTTAAATACCTTTATTCCGGCAAAATCTGATGTGGTAAAAATTCCTGAGGCCGTAGCTCAAGAATTACGATTAGTATACTTTAAAGATACAGGAGATATTATTCAGATATCGACTGATAACAATTTAGTACTTAAAGGAAATGCTAAATTAATTGTCCGTAAGGAAGAAAAATCCGGATTAATGGGGGGGAAAAAGGAGGTAAAGGAGGAGCGAGATTTACAAGAAGAGTTAGTTAAACTCTTAGGTAAGCCAGTAGAATTTGGATACTCCTTAACCCAAGATATCGATAAATTATTATTGAGTTACAAAGCTCCACTTGCTTCTCGCTTTGTTTCCATTATGGAAAAATTTGATACGGTTGCTCCAGAAATTGTAGAAGAAATTGTACAAGAAGCAGTAGAAGAAAAGGTATCTGATATTCACTTCGAACCTCAGTATGATAAGACGGTACGTATACGATTTCGTATTGATGGTATGTTGCAAGAAGTGGGAAGAATTCCATTTTCGTATTATGAAAATGTATTAAATTTAATAAAAGTAAAAGCTCAACTAAGAACAGATGAACATTTTATTCCTCAAGATGGTGCGATACGATTTGCTAAAGATAATAAAATAGCCGATGTTCGAGTATCTATTATTCCTACCGTATATGGAGAAAAAATTGTATTAAGAGTTTTAACCAATACATTATCAAGTATTACCCTTGAAACATTAGGACTTAATGATAGAAATATCAAAATGCTAAGAAAAGCAGCGCAAAAACCTTTTGGGATGGTATTGGTTACCGGACCAACAGGGTCTGGTAAATCTACTACTTTATATTCAATTCTTAAAACGATTAATGATGAGGGAAGGAATATTACTACTATTGAAGATCCTGTTGAATATAAAATTGAAGGCGTAAATCATATTCAAGTTAATAAGGAAACAGATCTCTCTTTTGCTCGGGGATTAAGGTCTATTTTGAGACAAGATCCCGATATTGTATTGGTGGGAGAGATTCGTGATGATGAAACGGCTCAAATATCTATTAATGCGGCTCTTACCGGACACTTACTATTTTCAACTGTGCATGCTAATGATGGAGAAAGTACCTTGCCTCGATTATTGAATATGGATATAGACCCCTTCTTATTAGCATCAACCTTACAATTGATTATTGCACAGCGATTAATTCGTAAAATTTGTTCAGCTTGTGTGTATACGTATACGGTACAGAGATCAGAATTAGAACAAACCGTGGGGCAACCATTAAATAGATTTTTTGCAGAAGAAACACTCACATTTTATCGAGGAAAAGGATGTTCAAACTGTGGATTTACGGGATACAAAGGAAGAAGTGGAGTATATCAATTAATAGAGATGACTGAAGAAATTCGTGAAGCCGTTCTTCATAATCCTACTGCTGATATTATCGCAAAATTATCTCGACAACAAGGTTCACAATCATTATTTGAAGATGGTATTGAGAAGGTTAAATTAGGAGTTACTACATTTGATGAAGTATTACGTGTAGCTGCAATTCCAGAAGAATATTAAATAGTATGTTTTTTTCAAAAAAACCAAAATTAGAAAATAATACCAGTGCATCGGTGCTCGATACGAGGAAAAAAGGAGACTTTGATGTTAAAAGTTCTATTTTTGAAGAAATTAAAGAAGTTTATAATGAGCCAAAAGCCTCAGCCCCAGTACCTAAAATACGTACAAAACAAAAAAGAGGAAGTAGTAGAGTAACCAAAGCAAAAAGAACCTTTCTAGATAATTTAGCTTTATTAGTGGGATCAGGAATGGGAGTTAATACTTCCTTGAGAACATTACAAAAAAACACTCAAGATAAAAAGTTGAAAGCTATTCTCTATTCTATGTTGGGAAGTGTTGAAAATGGGAGTAGTTTATCTCAGACTATGGAAGATCATAATTTTCTTCCCAAGTTTTTAATATCATTGATTCGTATTGGTGAAGAATCGGGAAACTTGGCTGATAAAATTAGACGTACTGTTGTTTCTCTTGATAAAGATCAAAAGCGTAGAGGTCAATTAAGATCAGCTCTCTTTTATCCAGTTTTTGTTATGGTATTAACCATTGTACTTGGGGTAGGAGTGGCAGTATTTATTTTGCCTCGTATTGGACAGGTATTCTCCAATATGAATGTGACTTTACCTCTTATGACAAAATTACTAATCCAATTAGGAGACTTCATGGGTACCTATTGGTATATTTTGATACCCGTTATTTTTGGGGGACTAACAATGATATTATTAATTTTATTTGTATTCCCTGCAACGAGAAAATCAGGACAATGGTTACTCTTTCATCTCCCGGTCTTTAATGATTTAATTATAAAAACAGAAGTCTCTCGATTCTCCTATAATCTTTCAATGTTATTAACGTCAGGAATCCCTATTACAACAGCATTATTATCATTAGCAGAAATACATGATTATTATATGTATAAGTATTATACTCGTAAAATTGCTTCTTATATACAAGAAGGAAAAAGCTTTCATAATAGTTTTACGGTAGATCAAAAAGCAACGAATAAACTTTTCCCCTTTGCGGCTCAAGAAATTATTACAGCAGGAGAAGAATCAGGAAAATTACCTGTGGTATTAGAGCAAATTGGAGCTCGATATGAGGAAGAGTCAGAACAAATTTCAAAAAATATTGCCGTTCTCTTAGAGCCTGCTCTTTTGATTGTAGTTTGGTTAGGAGTGGTATTTCTTGCGGTTGCTATTCTCTTACCAATTTATAGTTTGGTAGGAAATTTCCAAACATAGTAATACTTGTGTATATGAAAACATTTAGATCTGGATTTACCTTAATAGAGATATTATTAGTATTTGCATTAATTATGCTTTTAATGGCAATTACAACACCCTTAGTAGTAGGAGTAATTCAACGTATTGATGTTACATCAGCACAAGAATCTCTCTATAATGCATTATTAAGAGCCCAGAATTTATCACGAAGTCAAACATATGGTGAGCAGTGGGGGGTATGTATAGAGGCTAATAATAGTAGATATATTATTGTTGCTGCAAGTGATTGTACAAGTTCGCGCAATAATGCGTATGATGAAGTTATATCTATTTCAGATACGATTACGTTTACCAATAGCAATGCCTCTTATATTGGGTTTGAACGATTGAGTGGAAATGTACTCGGTAGTCAAAATGTTTCCTTGGTTTTAGATAATGGTCAATATACAAAAACTATCTCTATATTACAAAATACGGGTATTATTCGTAAAGATCAATAGATTATTCAGGGAGATTATGGGATATTATAATAACTATTGAGATCAAGTCGAATAGATTCTCTATTGGCTGATTGATCCGTTGCATAGATGAGTAATTCACTGATAGTCCCATTTAAATATCCAAACTCTGGAGCTGTACCTCTTCCTATGCTAAAGGTGCCTGATTGAGGAGTCGAGGCGATTCCCGTATAGGAATTGAGGGCATTTTGGGGGTCGGTGGTTATAGTATCAACGGTATTACGATTCAGATAATAGGTATCATATATATCAAATATATCTCCAGCATTTCCAAATGCAAAGCTGCGATAATTTAATGATCCATTTCTATGGATATATGATTGATTGGCGTTTACCCTTGATCCAATTAAAAACCCATAATGGAACGTAGCACTCGATGTGGAGTTAAGTTCGTCATTGGTGCCATCATTAATTACATTAAATTGAATAGCAAAGGCTCCATTTTGGCTAATTATACCATTTACTCCATTAACAATTCTTGGTTGTGCCAATAATGTAGATTGAGATAGATGATTATTATTCCCAGACTGGTCATACCATCGCGTAATATATCCATCTCCAGTATTAGCATCCGCAAGAGTAGGTTGATATGGTTTTAGAGTATTCCCGAGATGTCTTTGCCCACCCCATACAAAGATTGAGTTAGTAGGAGTAGCAATATTTATAGATTCTAGTCTAGAGGAAGTACCAGAGTTAACTATGGCAAGAAGCATTCTTCCTGATGTGTTTGCATTAGCGGTAGCTGAAAGAGAAATTCTGTACCAGCTATTTCCAATTGATTCTATAGTAGCTTGTCCTGGACTTATTCCCGACGATCCTGCTAGAGTTCCATTGCTTAAGTTATAGTTTTGATATGCTCCGATAGCAAATCCTGTACTCGGAGTTAATTGTACAAAGTTATATCCATTATTAGCTTTAACATAATAAGAGTCAGTATAAGTGATCCCATTTAATACGTTTGTATTTTGGTTAATATATCTAAAGGTATTTCCTGCACTGAGGTTGAGTGTCTCCGCATTAGTATCTCCATTAGGAGATATAGCGGTATTATTAATACTAGTTAAATCTTTAAGTTCCCATGATCCAGATATAATATTCTCAGATTGAGTGAGAAAGTTCTGATAACCCACAAAGTTTTGTAACGCAACGGTATCTAAGATTCCATTATTATTAAACCCAATATCAAGCTCTGATTGATCAAGGCCACGGTCTCTGCGAACTCGTATAGCAGGCCCAGAATATTGACCTATTCCAAAAGCACTACTATTTATGATAGTTCCTGATAATTTACGTAAACTATAAGCAGCACCATTAGATCCTATAGGATAGGTATTAAGTATAGGGGAAAAAGCTGATTTGGTTCTTGGAAGGCGAATAATGGTCTCAATATCTTTACTTTCATTATATTCAAAACTTGTGAGAGTTGGTTGAATATATCGTATCGTAAAGGTGAATTTAAACATTTGTTCTGATGTTTCTTGCGTGTTATTTTCATTATTAATGACTTCAAAAGAAGTATTTTCTATCCGGACACTTTCTGGATTGAGCGTTAATGTATTTACTCCTGATATGATAGTTAAATTATTAGATACTTCTGCTATAGTATGTTCCACCCCATTAATATTGAGGCGTATAGAGTTGGCTGAGCTTCCGAGGTTTGGAGAGATAATAGATTGTGCATCTTGTACGGCATCTTCAATTTGTGCAATAATCATCTCACTTGCTTGGGTTAATTCATTATTTACCCGAAAAGCAGCTCCCAATCTGCTTATTTGGACAAAAGAAAATGATGCTATTGCAAGAGTGATACCTCCAATAACAAGGTATAATAATATCTCTAATAAGGTAAAGCCAGATTTATATTTCATAGATTAATAGATAGCATATTTGGTGTTTAAATATTGAAGAATATCTTCTCTTTGTTCGGTACTAAGGGCAGTATTAAACATAATAATCTCAGCAATATCCCCATTGAGAAAATTAGTAGGATTAGGGAATTGATGAGCTCCAATCAGAGTTGTTTCTCCGGGGGATACGGTAATATTGTTGATATTAATATTGTTAATGGTAGGAGCGAGATTGTTTATAAATGCCTGTATAGGAGAAGCAGGAGTCCATATCCCCGTAATGATTTGAGCAGTAGTACTTGCAGTGATAGCAGCACTTTCATTAGTATCATTTGATACAGCTCCATTTTCAGCTACTTGAAATCGAGTATTTTGTAATCGCCATTCTCTTTGATTTCCTGCTGGATCAAATTTTCCAATAAATGTTTGACCAGCAGTAAGAGTATTGGCTCTCCCAACTACAAAAACGGATAATCCATTGGTATTATTGTGTAATGGAATGGTAGGCCCTGATAAAAAGTCATCAATTCCATCAAAGCTTAATACTGGTCTTGGAGTAGGGTTACTAGAACTAAGAGAAATCATATTCAGTTGGGGAGTAAAACTGGGATTACTTTGAGTAAAAGGAGTATTCGTATTTGAGACATCATTAAGACTTGAGACTGGAAATCCAGTATTCGTTTGGGCTAAGTCTGCTTTCATCCATAAAGTAAGATTGGTATTAGCGATAAGATAGGGATTATTAAGGTTCCAATCACGAGCTTGGGTGTCTCCGTTATTCAAAGTATAATCAACAGGTTTTTGATACTCAATAATCATAGTTGGATTAATTTGAGACAGTTTTGTTTCGAGAATTTTATCCCCTTTTTGTACATGAATAACTCGACTTGTATTGCCGGTTCCCGTAATTCCTAATACACGACAATTTTCGGGCATAAGGGTTTCATCTCCAGTATAAAACGTGTAAGCTCTCAATTTAGCTAATACCTTATCAGTACAGCTTCGAGCTTGAGATAAGTCTAATTCAGAGTCAGTAATATTAATAGCAGTTTTACCTACTTGGGTACTCACACTTAATGAGCTTATGGCAAGAGCCGTTCCTATAACAGATACAATAATAGTAAGTAATAAGACGGTATAACCGGATTTGTACATATGTTTTTTGATTTGCTATTTGTTCTATTATACCACAATAATCATATTTCTGATATACTATAAACATATCATATAATATTTTATGACCACCTCTCAAAGAAACAGTAAAAAAATTATTATTGCTACTATTTATAGTGTGATTTTAGCAACAATCATATTTATTATAATGGTGACATTTTTCCCTCGTCAACTAGAACCAGTTGTGGTAGATATACCTAAGCCACGTCCAATTGAGGTTATTCAATTTAATAAAATCTCTCTTGGAAATGGATCTGCTGATTTTTGGGCTGAAATAAGAAATCCCAATGATGATTTCGGGGTAAAACAATTGGGGTATACTTTTGTTTTACAAAATAATGATGGAAGTATTGAACGCAGATCAGGTAATACCTTTATTTTACCCGGAGATAAGAAGAGATATATTCTATTATTAAATATTTCCGATGATTATACTATTCAAACATTAGAATTATCTGATAATCTAGAATGGACGCAATTGTCTCGATTCGATTTACCAGAGCTTACTATTAGGAATGTCAGACTAGGAGTTTCTGAAAAGGTGGGGAGTGCATTTACTGCCTTTGGTATTTTAACCAATAATAGTACAGTGAACCTTAAAAATGTACAAATTATTGCAATTTTAGAAAATGATCAGGGAGAGATTATTGGGGTAAATGAAACCTTGGTGAGAGATGTTCTGAAAACAGAATCACGAGATTTTGAGATGATATGGGACACCCCAATCTCAGGGGCTAGTACCGCTAATACTACCATATATCCTCAAAGTAATATATTAGACACAAGAGAATTATTAATTGAATTACAGCAAAAGCCGATTTTTGAGAGATAGCATATGATGAGATTTATACACAAACTAGATCTTGTTCTTTTGATATCGGTGTTATTGATTACTATTACAGGATCATTTACGATATTAAGTCTATATATTGATAATCTTGCCAATATTTCAACATCACTGATTATTAAACATATTCTCTCAATAATCTTAGGCGTAAGTGTTGCGATTGCAATTTCTCATATTGATTATCGAGGAATTCCTAAACTGATGAGACCTTTTTTTCTAAGTATTGTAGGAGTATTGATATTAGTTCTATTAATAGGTAATACCGTAAATGGTGCGCAGAGTTGGTTTAATGTTGCAGGACTAAATATACAACCCTCTGAATTTGCTAAAATTATTGTCATTATTATTATTGCTCAATATTTTAGTCAATATCATCATCGTTTGGATAATTTTTTAACCATTATTGCGTCAGCCATACCCGTGGGTATTATTGGAATACTGATTGCGATTCAACCTGATTTTGGTACGGCTTCTATTATTGCATTAGTTTGGGTTGGAATGGTTATCTTTGGAGGAATACATTATAGGCATATTCTCATCTTGGGAGCATTTACCGCGGTATCAGGTATTACCATATGGAACACTTTTCTTCAGGATTATCAAAAACAAAGAATTATTACCTTTTTTGATCCTACTATCGATCCTCTTGGAAGTGGATATAACACTATACAAGTCATTAAATCAGTTAGTGCTGGAGGTCTTATGGGGAATAATGGAGTCGTTGTGGGGGTTCCCGAAATTCATACGGATTTTATTTTTGCTGGATTTTCACAACAATGGGGGTTTATTGGGGTTTTGGTTTATTTCCTGTTGCTGGGTATTATTTTATGGCGTATTTTATATATTGGAATTAAAAGTCAAGATTCCTTTGCAAAAATGTTAATTTTGGGAGTGGTATTATGTCTTATTATACAAACTACCATTAATATCGGAATGAATATAGGAGTATTACCTATTACCGGAGTACCTCTTCCTTTTATGAGTTATGGAGTAAATTCTATGGTTTCGTCATGGATATTAATTGGAATTGCTCTTAGTGTTCATGCTCATCAAACTTCAAAAGGGACGATATTTATGAAAGATAATCAAGATATATTCGGATAATCATATCATAACTTCATTTTTAATTCATAAATATATGGTATACTATAACTATACATCGTTAACTATACGTAATTATATAGATTAATAAATATGAATACTACGCCTAATAAGAATCAAATTGCAAATATTGTATTAGTCAGTGTCCTTGCTTCTGCTGTTACCGGATTTTTTAGTGGAGGAATTGCATACTCATATATTAATGGAAGATATTTAGGGGGAGGATCTGAAGTGAGTAAGGTTAATATCTCAGAGGAACAGTCAGCTATTATTGATTTAGTTGAAAAATCAAATGAATCAGTGGTCAGTATTTCAATATCAAAACAAATTCCATTAAGGAGACAATTATCCCCATTTGATTATTTCTTTGGGACACCTCCTCAAGAAGAACCTAATGGTTCAGATAGAGAAAGAACAATTGGAGGAGGAAGTGGATTTATTGTATCCTCTGATGGATTAATTGTAACCAATAAACATGTAGTATCTGACCCTGAGGCTACCTATACCATTTTATTCAATGATGGATCAGAAGCAAAAGCTGAGATTAAAGTTCTGCATCCAACTCAAGATTTAGCAATAGTAAAAGTTGATAAGCAAAATCTCAAACCAGTAGAATTTGCAAATTCAGATGAAGTAAAGGTGGGGCAAACAGCGATAGCAATAGGAAATGCACTGGGAGAATTTGATAATACGGTCAGTCGAGGAGTTATCTCTGGATTAAGTCGTTCTTTGGTGGCTTCAGATGGACAGGGAAATTCAGAACAATTATCACAAGTTATTCAAACTGATGCCGCAATCAATCAAGGAAATTCAGGAGGGCCATTATTAGATATTAATGCTAATGTTATTGGAGTTAATGTTGCAACAGCCGAAGGAGCTCAAAGTATTGGTTTTGCTATTCCCTCTAATGTTGTGATTCGTATGATTGATGACTATAAACAATTTGGAAAGGTAAGAGTTCCGTATATGGGAGTTCGTTATACGATGATTGTTCCAGGATCAAGTCAAGCAGAAGAATATGGGGTGGAGCAAGGGGCTTTGATTATCGGAGACGCTGAAGCTCCAGCTATT
>JALQTA010000120.1 GCA_023264145.1 Minisyncoccota bacterium
CGGAACACCATGGGGTGATGCGGTGAACAGCATGGGATATGAACGGGTATACGGGGTTCAAATCCCCACCCATGCACAAAGGCTAGCCATCACTAGCCCTCAACGATAGGTTGTAAAGGATATATTGTTTTTGGGTTTATGGGAGATTGATGGGTCTCCCTTTTTTAACACGACTATGAAATTTAGAGACATACTAACTGAGCGCTTTCCCACCATCGTGATAGTGGAAGAGCCATGCATGATGGCCTACGCAGATTGTTTTTGCGTAAGGTCGACTGGCAAAGACTCCAAGGGATTCCCACTGATATCCATCAGTGTTGGCAACTCCGATGAACTGGAAGACTTTTTATTTGAACACGGATACTTCTCGGAGTTCGTGAGCGAGACTGAATTAGCAATTTGTAAAGAATGATACACTACGCAAAAAATTCTCAAGAGGCGAGGAACTTGCTCCTTGACATCCATGATGGACAACAGTCCTATGCACTGACCCTTAACTCATGTAGATGCGGTGATGGTTATGCCATCTCCGATCCGATTGACGAGAGTAAGAAGGTTGTAATTTGCCAGAGTTGTGAGGCTGAGGTTGACCGACTGATACCGCTTGATAACTATGCGGTTGACGGGTTTGCCTATGACCCACGAACTGACAAGCCGATGCCAATGCCAGCCGAGTACAAGTTGATTGACGGCACGATGGAGGAGAGCGACAAAGACCACATGCTGGAGGACGTGTACTACTACATCAAGAGGCACAAAGACATGCTGACCAAAGAGGGTCGGTACTTACTAATCCAGTACTTGGGTGACGACAATATAACAATTGGAATTTATGAACACTAGACTATTCAAAAAGATAA
>JALQTA010000121.1 GCA_023264145.1 Minisyncoccota bacterium
AACACCGTTTGCACGAATCTCATCATACGCTGCCTCAAAACCAGGCACTTGATAAGTCGAACAAGTAGGCGTGAAAGCACCAGGCAAAGAGAAGATCACAACACGCTTGTTGTTGAAGATCTCATCTGTTGTTAGATCTTGCCACTTGAATGGGTTGTCTCCTCCAATGGACTCATCACGAACTCGTGTTTTAAAGGTCACACGAGGAACCAAACGATCACGTTCCAAAATAACTCTCCCTTTTTTGTTGTTGTCTTTGTTGTTTGTTGGTCTTACGATGAGACCCTGCTTTTCGAAACATTGCAAGGCGAACAAAATGGTTTCGCTCTTGCGGAACTTTCTTCTTCATTTTGTTCTCCTACAAGAAAATGGCCTGTCCTAGAGGATTCGAACCTCTGACCTACAGCTTAGAAGGCTGTTGCTCTATCCAACTGAGCTAAGGACAGTTATTTATATTATAGAGGTGGGGGACTTATTTTTATGCCCCTTGCCTTCACACGGCAGTATTATTGTTCGGTGATTTCAACACCGTTGTAGATTTCAAACTCTGTGTCATGAGAATCGAAGCCTTCTTTCTCCATGTGATCCCAAGACTCTTCAAAGTAACCTTCTTCAAACGCTTCCTTCTCTGCGTCATCTTTCCAGTCTTCACCATAGAACTCTAGATCTGTTGAGCAACCATCCCAACACTCTTCCATTTCCCATTCTTGAAAGTCACTGACGCAAATCATCTCTTCTGTGTCAACACAAGCCTGAAGATTTGCAACTTCATCTTCGTCACGAGGTGTGATGTAGAAAGAACCCCAACGCCAGCATTCGGTCACGGTGACCCAGCGTTTGTTTTCTGCCTT
>JALQTA010000122.1 GCA_023264145.1 Minisyncoccota bacterium
TATTCGAGTGGTAAGCCATTGATAAGTTTTTTACACTCTTCTTTGATCTTATCTGACATAGCCATAGGATATTGGTCATGCAAATCCATCAAATGTTCTAACAGCCACTTTTTGTATCTAGGGGGCAGTTCGTCCCTATACTTTACAATACCTACTACAGTACCAGTAAGATTGGATGCAATTGATATTGCATTAAGTTCTCTTTCAAAGTCTTTCATCATCTCTGTAATAACCGTTAACTTTAGAATCATCATTCCTATTGGTCATTGCATGCAGAATCACTATTACAGTAATCCAGCCACCTATGGACAGACCTATAGTCAGCCACATTAAACTTGTTGTTTCCATGAGTTTTTGTTTTGGAGTTTTTGTGTTCCCAGCGGGGGTCGAACCCACAACCTACAGCTTAGAAGGCTGTTGCTCTATCCGGTTGAGCTATGGGAACTTACTATTACCACCAGGATGTGTAATAAATCACATTACCTTTTTCTAATTCTTTTCTGGCTCTTGCAATGAATTCAAGATCTTCTTCTCTTCTGCTGTCATCAGACTCCCCAAAGAAGAATCCCTGAGTTTCAGGAAGTTTGCCGTTAAGCACATCCTGCTCAAACTGGTCAATATCTTCTTTAGTCAATACTACTGTACTACCATTAAAATCTTCATCTCTACCACCTTTCTTGTAGTAAAGATTAGCCATCCATCCATGAACATTAGGATGTTTACGCCAATAGAACAGATCTTCTACTTGTGCACCCTCGAAAGGTACATAATCTGCTTCTGTAATCAAATGAATTGGTGATGGTTCATCAGGGTTCACCACCCTTTGTACATACATGTCGAGTCCCATAT
>JALQTA010000123.1 GCA_023264145.1 Minisyncoccota bacterium
TATCCTTATCATTATTGCAATAGTTTTTCGTGAACCGAACGTAGAAAGTGTTGGAGCTTTGATTCAAGATTCCATAGCTAAAGAAGAGGAGCCAGTCCGTCCATTCGATATAATGTTATTTGCAGCATTGCTATTATATATGCGGTTTACATTGGATGTTATTGATGGGAAAATGTAAATACTGTTAAAATTAAGGTAGTAATATCTCTGGAGAGATGGCTGAGTGGTTGAAAGCTTCAAATTGCTAATTTGATGTACAAAACTTTGTACCAGGGGTTCGAATCCCCTTCTCTCCTATAATCTTATAAAAGTTAAGTGCTTAACTGAAATAAAATCATGCTAGAATAAAAAAGTAAAGATATTTTAGTCTATAATTGTTTTGATTTTTGATTTTTGAGTAAATTCTATGGACATTTTAACATTAGGTTGGTCATCATTAATGGCAATGTTTAGTATTTCGCTAGCATTAGTTGTTTGGGGAAGAAACGGTTTTTAAAAGCTAACCTTTATAAAAATGTGGGGAAATAATGAGTGAAATATTAGAAGTAGCAATAACAATGTTTATTATTACATTAACAGGTCTAAGTGTAGGGTTTGTTTTATTAAAAGTGCAGGGTTAAATACCTAAAGCATAAAAGTCTTAGAGAGATAAATATTGAATAAATGATTCAAACTAAAGAAAAACGACGAGTTTTCCCTTTTACTGGCATTATTGGTCAAAGTGAAATGAAATTGGCTTTGATTTTGAATGTAACCGACCCAAAGATCGGTGGTGTTATGATTATGGGAGACAGAGGTACAGGTAAATCAACGACCATTAGAGCACTGGTAGATAT
>JALQTA010000124.1 GCA_023264145.1 Minisyncoccota bacterium
AAAAAAAAATAAAATAAAATGGTTGACACTGTACCTAAACAATGTTAACTTACACAAGTAAGCAGAGATGTTTACAACGTTATTTGAAAATTTAGAAACTTTAGAAACTACTTACTGGATATGTCCGTGCAGAGACGTTGATCAGTTAAAAGCATCTTGGTTAGTTTCAGCGAGTACTTAGACAAGGCAATGTCAATAAGACCTTTGCGGAAAAGTTGGAGATACTAGGGGCGTATCCAGTAAGTAGTTTTATTCCGTGATGGCGCAGCGGTAGCGCAGATGACTGTTAATCATTTGGTCGTAGGTTCGAATCCTACTCGAGGAGCCAAGTTACGGAGAGGGGGCAGGATGGTAATGCAGCAGATTGCTAATCTGTACTACCCGCAAGGGTAGACTGGGTTCGATTCCCAGTCCGACCGCCATAACAAGGGCGATTAGCTCAGTTGGTAGAGCGCTTCGTTTACACCGAAGATGTCGGGAGTTCGAGTCTCTCATCGCCCACCATAATATATCGGTATAGCTCAGCTGGTAGAGCAGCGGTCTCCAAAACCGCGTGTCGTGGGTTCGAATCCTACTGCCGGTGCCATATAAATGCGGGATTGGTATAGTGGTATTATGACAGCCTTCCAAGCTGACGAGACGGGTTCGATTCCCGTATCCCGCTCCAACATTAAATAGAATAACGCCGTTGTAGCTCAGCTGGTAGAGCAGTTGATTTGTAATCATCAGGTCCGCGGTTCGAATCCGTGTAGCAGCACCATTTGTTTTGGGAAGTGGCACAATTGGTAGCGCAGCGGTTTTTGGTACCGTCGGTTACAGGTTCGAGTCCTGTCTT
>JALQTA010000125.1 GCA_023264145.1 Minisyncoccota bacterium
ATATAGGAACACCCCCCGTCAAAGGAACTGAAAAACCCACACGTTCCAAAAAACACCATATACTCCGCCCGAACAGGGCTGCGTCATCGCCATGTACACACCGACAATTGAGTTCGACATCCCGTTTGCGGAGTTCTCGCCCACCTTCGAGTCACTGGAGGACCGGGTTTCATCTGCCTTGCACTCCTTGATGGAGTTGGGCCACATCCCTGAGCCCACCGAAGCCGACCGGAAAACCGGTCGTGCAGTATTCAGCGGCAAGAAGGCAACCGACGAAGAACTCTCCCGCCCCGAAGTGATCGTTCACATCGCGGCGCTGCTCGACGAATACGACCGCACGGTCGTCAAATCCGCTGCACAACTGCGGACTTACGTGACAAACCGGCTGATTCTCGAAACCGAGAACCCCGACCCACGCATCAGAATCAAGTCACTGGAACTCCTGGGCAAGATTTCCGACGTTGGGCTGTTCACGGACAAGACAGAAATCACCCTGCGGCACCGGCCCACGGAAGAACTGGAGCAGATGCTGCGTGAAAGGCTCACGCAGGTCATCGAAAACGAGGCGTTTGAGCCCAACAAGACTCCCAAGTACGCCACCCTGGACGTGACGGACGTGACCGGCGAGTAAATACCTGTGCAGGTACCCCAAAACCTCACCCCTGCCATGCTGGACAGGCTCATCAAGAGCCTGAACGTGGAGGAAGCCGCCGAACTGCTGGCCATGTTCGACGAATTGGAGGAGCGAAAGCGGGTTGACCTGTGCCAAAACGATTTTTTGGCGTTCATCGGGGCTCTGGACCCCAAATACAAGTTCGGTTTGCACCTCAAACG
>JALQTA010000126.1 GCA_023264145.1 Minisyncoccota bacterium
AATATAATAAATCTTTACCAATAGAAGAAAGAAAGGGAACAAATACACCAACAGATTTTACTTGTCCTCATTGTTTTACAAAAGACAACCCAGAGATTATAAAAAAACCTAAAATAGGAAGATATAGAACAGGGATATGGTATGCAAGAAGAGAGTATACAGATGTTGATTTACAAAATGTATATAAATGTACAGTTTGTAAAAATGAGTTTACTCAAGATGAACTTAATAATAAAAAGTTTGAAGTAGACAAAACTAATAAACGCGTAATATTATTTGAACAATTAGAAGATAAAATTATTACAGATGAGGAATATCAAGATAAAAGATTTGAGATAGAAATGGGTATGACTAAGGCAGAGTATGAAATGAAAAAAGCAAGAGAAGAAAAAGAATATAGACAATATACTAGATTTCACTTTTCTACTAAAAATTACTTTATATTGATTGCAATAGGATTTGTAATTGCAATAATATTGTCTATTATCTATCCACAACCTAATCCTTGTGAAAAATATGGTAATGATTGGAGCTTAGAAAGAGTGGCATATAGAACAAAAGCTTGTGTTAACTCTAGTGGAGATATTAAATACTTAAATACTAAATAACTATGAAAATACCAGATGAAATACTAGATACAATAGCAAGAATATGTTTACTCATATTTATAGCAGGGATATTATACTTAATAATTAAATAACTATGAATACAACAACTATACAGCATAAATACGATATTGGAGATAAGCACTTTGACTTTAATAGAGAAATAGATAGAAAACATAATTATATTTTTTATATTAGTGGGATTACTAATGTAGATGGCAAAGT
>JALQTA010000127.1:0-488 GCA_023264145.1 Minisyncoccota bacterium
TTTAGATATTCTTAGGAGGGCGAAAAATGACAATTGTTTTAGCTGAGAAGAATGAAATTTATAATTACGATGATGTAATGAAATTTTTCGAGGATTTATCTTTTATTGATATTAGAGAAGGTAAAAAAACTAAGAGCATTTATTTTAAAAATAATGATGGTGATTATTGGGTTTTCATTAATACCTTATTATATGGCTCTTATACCTTGCTTGCCACTGTAGATGGGAAAAGTTTAAATTTCGAGCTCACTGCAGATCAATTTATGCATGTTTTTAAGAAATACAAAATCTTCTTAACTTCAGGGTTGACAACTAATCCAGATATTGTATAATAGAGGTGTTAGTTTTCCTTGATAGCTCAGCGGTAGAGCATTCGGCTGTTAACCGAACGGTCACTGGTTCGAATCCAGTTCAAGGAGTTTTTTTATGGCCTGTTAGTCGAGTGGTTAAGATGCGTCCCTTTCACGGATGAGACCAGGGGTTCGATC
>JALQTA010000127.1:496-827 GCA_023264145.1 Minisyncoccota bacterium
CAGCAAGTGGTTGAGGTAAATGGAAAAAGAGAAGTTGTAGTGATTTGCGATAAATGCAAAAAATCTACAAGCAAATATGTAGCTAGCTAAATATGGTCTGTTAGTCGAGTGGTTAAGATGCCTCCCTTTCACGGAGGAGACCAGGGGTTCGATCCCCCTACAGACTAGAATTTATTATTTTCCGGTCGTTCAATGGTAGGACAGAGGTTTTTGGTGCCTTTAATTGGAGTTCGAATCTCTACCGGAAAACTTTTATTATTTTTGCTTAGGTAATTCAATGGTAGAATGTCTCACTTGTAATGAGGTCGTTGGGGGTTCGATTCCTCTCCTA
>JALQTA010000128.1 GCA_023264145.1 Minisyncoccota bacterium
ATTGAATATAAATGTACAAGAGACGATATGAAAGTAACAACAACACACATTACAACTGTTAAACTATCAAACATAAAACCCCAATTAATTAATAATACTTCTGAACTAACCCAAGGAGCTAAACGAATATAAACAACACTACCCATTAACCCTACTTCATAAAATGCAAATGCAGATAATAAAAACGAAGTAGCAAGACAACCTGTAGTAACAATCGCTGAACCTTTAGGTCCTATATGTCTACCGAATAAACCAGCTATACAAAAACCTATAAAAGATAAAAAAACTAATGGAATATACATTTTATAAGAAAAGGTCTCTAACCTTTTTATTATATTTAGATGCAAAAATTCACATCTTAAGGGATTCGAACCCCTGACCGTCAGCTTAGAAGGCTGTTGCTCTATCCAACTGAGCTAAAGATGCAATTCAACATATAAAGATTTCATTTTAATGGAAATCAGTTTTTAAAACCATTTCTCCGTAACAATCAAATAATTGAATATACCTTTTTGATGATAAAAAATTTTGACTAGTAGATAAATCTGAGGGTAATACTGAATTAAATTTTTCGACAGTATTAAGATCTACACTATCTGGATTTAGTGCTATTAATTTTTTTTTTGTGTTTTGCTTGAATAAACTTTCTATCTTTAAGTTTAATCCTGAAAAACTTGAATCGTTTATTTTCTTTAGAATTAAGAAAAGGGTTAGAGGTTTGAAAGAACTAATTATGAATTCTTTAGTGTAAACTCTAAATTCAAATTGTTCTTGAGCTGTTTTATTTACATGAGGCGATTTTAATATAGTGACAAACTTACGTACA
>JALQTA010000129.1 GCA_023264145.1 Minisyncoccota bacterium
TTATCAAATGCAATTAGCGCAAATAAGAGCTAATGCAGAAGCTGGTAAAATAAAAGAAGTAGAAGATCGTAAAGATAAAAGAACTAAAATACAAGCTACACAGCAATCAGAGTTAATAGATCAAAGAAAAAACGATTTATTACCAAAAGATTTTGAATCGCAGGGAAATGACACTCTTGGCGGATTCAACCTGGAGCAATTTACTCCCAGGTAAATTTTATTAATTAATTATATATTATTATATCATGTCAGAAACTGTAAAACAAGAAGGGGATTTTAAATTACAAAAGAAAAAACCCGCTATTAAAAAACTAAATGACAATACAGATGTCATTAAAGTTGATCTAACACCTAAAAAAGAAGAGGATGCCGTTCAAGAGCAAGTCACAGATGAAAGCGTGTTACGCACAGAACAACCCGAAGTGGAATTGCAAGAAGTGGTTGAGCAAAACGAAAAACCCGCAGTCGCTGCCACAGAAGCTGTTGAAGAAGAGCCAGTAGTTATTCAAGAAATAACAGAAGATGAAGAAGAAGAGGTAAAAGATTTAACAGAACAAGCAGAGCAAGCTGTTCAACAGAATCAAGAAACGGGTAAACAATTACCTGAAAACATAGAAAAACTTGTTTCTTTTATGGAGGAAACAGGTGGAACTGTTGAAGACTATGTAAGATTAAATGCTGATTATACAAATGTAAGTAATGAAGCATTATTAAAAGAATACTATAAAAAAACAAGACCTCATTTAGACGCTGAAGAAATACAATTCCTTATGGAAGATAACTTTAGCTAT
>JALQTA010000012.1 GCA_023264145.1 Minisyncoccota bacterium
CTATTCCTATTACCGGACAAAATTTAGCAGATATTATTGTCTTACTCGTATCTACCGTATTTATGTTTATGATGATATTTATTTTTACTGCACATCGTGTAGGAAAGTCAGAAGGATTTTTAATGTTAAGTCTATATGCAGCATATTTGTATTATATTTTTATACGATAATATATCTCTTGTCATACCAGATAAAATGTACTATGATAGAACGGTTGTGTAAATAATAATCTACTAAATATATGAAAAATTTAGGCATAGAGATTATCGGAGATCTCAAGGGTATTGATAAAGAATTTTTAACTCATATGAATAGTGATGAAATTCAGGCTGAGATTTCTCGTCTTATTAGTCATTATGGATTTAATGAGCTTGGAAACTATTATCATTCTTTTGAACCAGGGCTTACGGCTGCTGTCGCTCTTGCCGAATCTCATGTTACCTTTCATACTTGGCCGGAATTTGGGTATGTAAGTTTGAATGTTTTTACTTGTAATTATACTAAGGATAATGATAATAATGCCAAAGCTTTATTTGATGATATTGCTTCCTTATTCCGAGCAGAGAATATAGATAAACAAATTATTTTACGTAATCATTAAAAATGAAAAAGCCCCCGACGAATGCCGGGGGCTGAGTGGAAGGACAAAAGCCCTTATTGTTTGTGTACCTGTGGAGGGTTGGGGTTGGTTGGATCAACTCCCAACAGGGCCGGCCCAGTTAGGGCTGCAAGGCCCACAACCAAAAGACCTAGCAACACCCTCTTGAATGGTGAGCAACGATCCTGACGTGGACGAGGGGGCAGAGGGGGATCGAGAACAACTCTATCTCCTTTGAAGTCACCCCTTTTGAGAAAAGCGGGAAGCTGAGGCTCCATTTGAATAAAAAGGCATAGTTCAGCGTGAATTATATCACAAAAACTCTATTTTGCCAATACATATTAACACCATCTCAGTACATGTTTGCGAATTTTACTGAAAAAGGTATACTGTCTTTATGAATATATTATCCCCTTTTCGCTATATTAAATCTTTATTCTTTCCCCGTATAAGCTCGCTGATTACGGTATATATTGATGAAACTGCTTTATTGCATAATTTACAAGAATATAAACAATCCTATCCCGATATACAATTTGCCCCTGTACTCAAAAGTAATGCCTATGGTCATGGACTTGTCCCTATTGCTCGTATATTAGATAAAGAAAATCTTCCTTTTCTCATCGTAGACTCCTATTATGAGGCCTTAACCTTACGAAACAATCATATTAAATCCCCTATTTTAATTATTGGATATGTTTTCCCTGAGACCATCAAAAAATCTCGATTAAAAAATGTACATTTTACAATAACAAGTCTCTCTCAATTACAAACTCTCCATGATCTTATCCGAAACCCTATCTCTATACATCTCAAAATTGATACTGGAATGCATAGGCAAGGTTTATTACCAAGTGAAATTCATCAGGCTATTACTCTTATCAAACATAATCCTCGTCTAAGATTACAGGGCGTCTGTTCTCACCTGGCTGACGCTGATAGCAAAAGGCGAAAATATAATCAAGCTCAATTAGCTCAATGGGAGCAAAGTATTCAATTTTTTAAAACAACCTTTCCTGATATTTCTTATTACCATATATCCGCTAGTGCAGGCCTCCTCCACACCTCTACCGCAACCCATAATCTCGCTCGATTAGGCTTAGGACTATATGGAATCAGTACTATTGAAAATACAAAACTATCCTTAAAGCCCGTACTCAAACTCACCTCTATCATTAGTGGAATTAAGACTATTAAAAGAGGTGATACCGTAGGATATAATAATACCTTTATCGCATCCCATGACATGACAATAGCCACCATTCCTGCTGGTTACTCAGAAGGAGTTGATCGTAGATTATCTAATATTGGTCAGGTTGAAGTGGCTGGAAAATTATGTCCTATTATTGGGAGAATAAGTATGAATATTACCACTATTGATATAACCCATATACCTGATGTACAAGTTGGAGACAATGTTATTCTCATACATGACAATCCCTTATCCCCTCTCTCTGTTTCTCATATTGCAGACCAGTGTGATACCATTCCTTATGAAATTTTGATTCATATCCCCCCTCATCTTCGTCGTGAAGTACGATAAATCATATCTTGAAATTAGCTCCAATATTCCCATAAAGCCCCGTTTATGACAAAGCTTTCTATATTTTTAATATGTATATAGGGTATATCTAGTTTTATTTCTTCTCTTAATTTGTTATATATTTTTTATTAATTTGAACCGAACCATAACCAAGTCCAATAAATACAAATCCCAGCAACACAAGTGAAATAGGCCACCCCAGAGAATTTGCAAAATATTTACTAGTAATATAAGAAACATGGACAATCAAAAATATTGTTGTTATTACTAAAATAATTCTACTCTTCATACGGACAGATAATACAACTCCAGCTGTCAAAATTCCAAAATAGAGAAGCTCTACAAGTAACGATGATGAATCTAACACCTGAGTAAATGAGGCCCACAGAATAGCCGCACTCCCCACAAGAGTCAGAACTCCAACCAGAGGATTATTCCATGTTTTTCGAAATTGCAATACCAATAGCAAATAAATAATTCCCAATACAATAGTAACAACCTGATATATATCATCAATCCAATAATATGCTCCAATATATCTATCTCCAACTATAGCATTTATCAGTAGATATACAGTAACTGTACTATAGAGAATACTAAAGAATGTTAATAGAACATGTTTATGCGTAATAGTGAGTAAGGAATAAAAAATCGCAACACCCATATATGCAGAGGTGATAACCCAAAAATTATCGTCTAGATTCAATTCGAATATACTCACAGCAACACCAATTGCCATTAATACTCCTCCGATAAAATGAAAGATAACACCTATCATTTCTTTTGGCTTTGAATTCAACAATAAAGAACCAAAAAGAGCAAATATGAAGCTCATGCCTAAAGTTATAAAAACACGCCCAAAAGAAAATAAATCAGCCCAAATACGATTGACAAATATAACAATACCAATAATAACAATAATCCCCCCCAAGGTATATAATATACTAGATACAGATAGATGCGATAATACCCTATTTTGTTTGGTATTAGTCTTAATAGGAATTTCACTCGATATATGAAGCATATCACTAACTTCTTGTTGCGTAATAACTCCATTAGCAATTTTTTCTGTAAGTTCTTGCAATAATTCTTGTTTATCCATAATAGATATATTTTAATTAATTATCCAACCCATAAATAATATATTCTCACCATTTGAGTACCATCTATCATCTTGACGAAGAATAATCTCTTTTTGCAATCGCCCCTGTGTCAGATAATACCCATATGAATTTCCTCCTCCAAATAAAGAAAATGAGTTATTACGACTATTTCCATAACCTTCAACAAATCCAATACCATCTGGGGAAGTTAGAGAAGTATCTAATTGTAATTCTTGAGCTTCAGCATAAGACAATTCCTCACTATCCTCTTTATCCCCATCAAATCGAAAAATACTCACCTTATATTCAGCATTTATATCACTCACGCCTGAGTGTTCCACAAGTTTATTCTCTATTACTGAATATCCTTTTTTACTTGTATTCCTAGAGCAACCATATTCACCATAATAAGGCTGTGCATTACCCATGCAGGATACATAAATAAAATCATAAGCAGTTTTTAATCTTGATTCTGGAATATATACCATTAAACCAACTCCTATAACAAATAAAACTGGTACAGTAAAGGCGAGGATAACAATGAGATTTTTTTTAATAAATTTCATATCATTATATTATACATATAATGATATCATAATCTATATATTATAGAAAATAATAAAGAGAGAGATGGGTATATGATGAGGTAGAAGAAACTGATTAATTAAATTTCAATATTTTTTCTTCCGTGAGTTTACGATATCCTCCTTCAGGGATATCGTTTAACTCTATATGGCCAATACGAATTCTCAGAAGATCAATTACTTGATACTTTAAAGCCCTTGCCATACGCCGTATTTGCCGATTTTTACCCTCTGTGAGAGTTATTTTAATAGTTTGTTCATTAATCCTTTTGATGCGACAGGCCTTGGTATGATACCCAGTATCTATCTTTACCCCTTCACGTAATTTTTCAATATCTGATTGAGAAATAGGTCGATTGAGTGTTACGATATAATCCTTTTCCATAAGAACTTTTGGTTCAAGGAATTTTTTGGTAATACGTCCATCATTAGTGAGAAGTATCAGCCCACGTGAATCTTTATCCAATCTCCCAACCGGGAATACATCATCTCCAAAATCTGTTATATCTTGTATAGACCTCTCCCCTTCTTGTGGGCTATGGGAAACAACCCCCATAGGTTTATGATATGCATAATATTTATAGTGTTTCTCATATCCTATCACCTCCACTTTATCTTCTTCTTTAATATCTAAACCCAACTCAGCGACAATACCATTGACGAAAACTTTTCCCTCTTGAATCAGTCTATCCGCCTCACGTCGAGAACAGATATTTTGATCAGCTAAATACTTATTAATACGCATATATAATCTTATTATCTGGCAATACTAGCATATTTTGGAAATTATAGGAATAGTATGATACATTATAGATAGTCCTAAAATACATATATCCTATGCCTATTGAACCTGGAACTTCTCCAAAACATCGTTATGAGTTAATAAAATCAACTCTTTTAGTTATTATTGGGGCTCTTATTACGATTACTATCGTATATGGTATCCCGTTCTTCTCTCCCAAAGAAAGCCCTACTCCTATTGAGTCTATTGCTACCACTCCTGAGCTAACACCTAGTCCTGTTGTAGACAACACTCCTGTCAAAGACACTCCAACAGAAAAAGTCTATACTCAAGATGAACTAAACACTATCTTTGAAATGGATAAAAAATCTCCTGATACTAAACTTTATTACTCTCCTAAATTAGGTGTTGGATTTACGTATGCCACTTACAGTATCTTGGATCCATTACTAAATCTTGATACTGTAAAGGAAATAAATAATAAAATATATCTTATTGATGGATCAAAAGAAGCTGATGCAAATCCTTCTAAATATGGTAATAGTATAGAAATCTTTACTAAAGATCCAAAAGATACTTTAGAGCAAGCTATTAATAAAGAGTTTTTGGCTGAAGCTAATCCAAAAGATTGTTTTGTATCTGTAAAAAAACACTCTACTCTTTATAGAGCATATATAAACTATGTTCCCGATAAGACAAAACTTAATGATGATAATGCTTTTTATGGAGGAGAAGTATATTGTCCATCTAACGCAATGCCTTATATTGGAAATGAAGGATCAACATCATTTTTTATACTAAATGAAAAAGATTTTAATACTACTAAATATGGATTCTTAAGTATAGGATCTGGTGCTCAATCTGCAAATGCAGGATATAAAGATAATAAAGATATTCCTTGGTTTGAAACCATCCGTTTTCTTAAGTAAACCTACTTTAAACAAAAACACCTTCTGTAAGGAAGATGTTTTTGTTTTCTCTTTTTATTGTTTTCCTAACTTCCTCCCTCTTGGTTTTGTATCAGGTTGAGGGCTGAATCAAAGTCCTCCGCTGGAGTTAATACTCCCCCACTAATAAAGAATATTTGATCGGCTTTTTTGATCGTATTGAGTCTATGCGCGATAATAACTTTAGTGGTTGTATCTGGTAATTGAGACAATATTGTCTGTAATCTTTGCTCCGTTACGGTATCTATATTAGCTGTTGCTTCATCAAGAATAAGGAGTTCGGGCTCTCTTAATAAAGTACGAATGAAAGAAATAATTTGTTTTTGCCCAATACTAATGCCATTATTTTCTATAATGGTTGCAATACCATTGTCAAATGTATCCATTAACTCTAGTAGCTGATGTGATTGTAATATATCTATAAGCTCTTCATCTGTTATATTGATTAAAGCAGAATTACCATATCTCAGATTATCACCAATTGTCCCTGTGAATAAAAAGGGCTCTTGGAGAATAAACCCAATACCATTGGTTCTTTCTTCATCTGAATAGCTTCTCATATCTTTATTTTTAAACACAATAGTCCCTTTTTGGGGGTCATACAGTCTAGCCATCAGAGAAGCAGTAGTACTTTTTCCTCCTCCCGTTGGGCCAACAAGAGCATAGGTTTTTCCTCGCTCTAATACAAAACTCATATGATGTATAATCATCTCTTCATCATATCCAAAAGATACCTCCCTAAATGATAATAATTCGTCTTGATTACTCACAGTATTTTGATCAGATTCAAGAGTTATTAGATTTGACTCAAGTGAAATGATTTCTCTTACTCGTGCCCAGGCCGCCAAAGCTCCTTGTAAACTTCCTACAATGGACCCTAATATTCTTAATGGTTCAAAGAATTTTTGAGCATAGGCTAGAAATCCAATTAAAAGTCCTATGGTAATTGAACCGGCTATAATAAATCGAATTCCTACTATCAGGAGTATAATTTGAGCAATATTAGCCGAAAATGTATAAAGAGGAGCAATCCCATCATTTAAAATATTCGTCTTTATTTTTGCTCTATATACCCGCTCACTAATCTGATTAAAATGCTCCTGGAAATAGTCTTGTATCTGAAAAGCTACAATGGCATTAAAATTAGTAAGTCCTTCTTGTATTTCTGATGACAAGGACCCTTGATCAATAAGCCCAGTTTTATTTACTCCTTCAATATATGGAGTAACAATTCGAGTAATACCTAAAATAATAGCCGTCAATAACAGCACAATACTTGCCAACTGCCAATTGAGATAGAGCATCATTACTGCAATTCCAATTAAAGAGAAAAACAATGAAGTAAACCGTAATACTCCTTCAGATAAGAATTGATTAATTTTATTGGTGTCATTATTAATACGGGAAATCAAATCCCCTGCTTTATTTCGATTAAAAAAGTCAATTGGAAGACTTTGTAAAGAAGAGAAAACGGTATTTCTTAATCTAAAGAGAACTCTTTGTGACACATATCCCATAATACGAGCTTGTCCATAGGCAGCAATTGCGGAGATAATAAATAATATAATTAATCCTATTGCCATTACACCTAAAGTTTCTATATCTTTATTCGCAATCGGTCCATCTATAGCCCTCGTAATAATATAGGGTGTTGCAACGCTGGTTCCAATATTAATCAGTACCGTAATGACGATAATAACCATATTCCACCACTCCCCCACAAAAAGAGGCTTAATTGTATCAAGACTATCCCTCAAGGTTGGAGGAGCTTGAGATTCATCAGGCTGAAGTAAATTATAGATATTTTTCATATTATGTAGTTTGCTGACTTTGCCAAATTTGCTTATATTCAATCGATGAGGATAATAATTGCTTATGAGTACCCGTAGCCAAAAGCTCTCCCTCCATAATCACAATAATCTGTTCAAAGTCTTGAATAGGATCTATTTTTTGAGTAATAGAAACAAGAGTAATATGAGGGTAATTATGGAATAAAGAAGATATAATTTCTTTTTCTGTCTTCATATCAACCCGAGCAGTAAAATCATCTAATAATAGTATTTTTGGACTTCTAACCAGTGCTCTTGCGAGCATTATACGTTGCTTTTGTCCTCCTGAAAGATTTGTTCCTCTCTCACTAACTTGAGTATTCATTCCATCCGGAAGAGATTGTATAATTTCTGAGACATTAGCAGTATCAAGAGCTTTTTGGAGCTCCTTATCAGATACGGTTTGATTAAACATAATATTATCGGTCAAACTGGAATTAAATAATATACTTTCTTGAAATACCAATCCCATTGTTTTAAAAATATACTTTGGATCCCATTCATTGAGAGGAATATTATCGATAAGAATTTTTCCTTCTGTTGGTTGAATTAAACCCGATAAAAGAGATAAAATAAGACTTTTCCCGGCTCCAGTAGGCCCAATAATAGCATTTTTTGTGTGAGGCTTAATGCTAAAAGAAACATTTTTTAATAAAACCTTTCCTTTTACTTCATAAGATACATTCTCAAACACAATATGTCCCTTCACTTCTTGTCGGGTTAATGTTTCCGGATTAACGGGAGGAACTTCTGGGGCCTGTAATACTTCCTGTATACGAGAAAGTGAAACCAATCCGCGAGAAATGAAGCTACTTACAAATCCCAAAATAAAAATAGGGGTAATTAATAGATTAAAATAAGAAATGAAAGCACTAAATTCACCTAAGGTTAAATCATCTACCATAACCTGTCTTCCTCCAAACCAAATAATCGATACAATAGCAAAATTGGAAACTAAATTAATAGCAGGAATAAGACTTGCAAAAAGATTGGTAATATTAAAACCAATATCACGACCTTGAGTATTCACCTTCTCAAATTTACTGTTTTCATATTGTTGAGCATTCAGTACCCTGACCAGCATTGCTCCCAAAACACTTTCATTAATAACCTTATTAATACTTCCCAATATTTCTTGAGCGGCTCGAAATAAGGCAGAAATATTTTTAAAAATAAAAGCAAATACGGCAATAATTAAGGGTAATGAGATAATAGCAATAAGAGCCAATCTTACATTAATACTAAAGAGTAATATAACACTCCCTATTAAAATAATAGCCGCTGAAAAAATACTTGCAACTCCTTGTGAAATAATATCTTTCACCTGTTCCACATCAGAAGTAATATTCGTAAATAAATCAGAAGACTCTCGTTCATTTACAAAACTAATAGGTTGCAGCATAATTTTATTCACCAAAGCATTCCGTAAATCTTTAGCTACTCGTTCTGCAATATATACACTAAGCATAATCTGGAGTAAGCTAAGCAATACCACCCCAACAGAAATCCCTGATAGAAGCCAGATATCTGAAATCAAAGCATTATCTATACCATTTTTACTAAAATTATCAATACTTGTTCCTAATATTCGAGGAATAAGCAAATTAGCTCCATTAGATACAAAAATACAGATAACTAAAAGGATAGTCCAGCCTATATACGGCTTAAGAAAGGCAAAACTAATCTTGGGCTTTTGAGAAGCTGAATTCATAGTACTAGTATACGCTGATACAGAAGAAAAATCAAAGGTTAACTTCTATCAATAAACTCTTCTCGAGATACGGGATCTGGTTGAGTGAGATGAGAAGGAATTAAAGCTGATAATAAAGGATCGCTATTCGCTCCTAATCGAGCTAATTCATAGGCTAAATACCGATAATTAATATGCCCACCTGGTCGAACTCTTAATTGAGTCATATAGCTTATTTCCTTTGGAGAAGCATGAAAAATACTGATAAAAATATGTCCAAAAGGAAGTAGTTGCGTCCATATATACTGTGGAAACCAATCATATTCTCGGGTTAAAGCAATAAAATCTTGTAATTTTACATAGTAGCCTTGCATATCTTTTTCAAATTCTTCCCGAATAGAGGATAATGCAGGATTATCTGTTAAGTAAAGTGGTAACGTATACCCGCTATATAAAACTGCTTCATAATTTTGGGTATTCAAAGCAGGGATATATCGCCCCCAAGCTCTATGTCTATTTAAATCTCTTAATTCTGAATTAGAACTCGTTAAAACAAAACTATGAGTATTTACTCGGAATAAATTTCCCATTTGTTTATGATGATTAAAATCTTTAAACAGTATCTGGGATAAGGCGATTTCTTGCTCAGCAGTAAGCGTTTTTATCCATTGAAGAATCGATGCTATACCTGCATTTGGGTATAAGGTAATAATATGTTGAAGTAAAATTTTCTCTCCCGCACTTAATTGCATATCTAATAATTCCACTTCCAGACTATGATAACTAATAGATGTAGATAAATCCAAAGAGTTTTCTATCTGGAGTTCATCAATCAGATATCTTTGAAGCTCTGAAAGATTATATCGGGTAATCATATCTGCTTCCGTATGGCGAATTAAATCCGGAGCTTCAGCAGTATAGTGAATTTCTTTTGCATAAGACTCTTCTGGAGCAAATAACACTTCAAGCTGCTCTCCAAGACATATTAACTCTTTTTCATAAGAGGCCTTAAAGACTGATATCAGTCTTGCCCATTCACGAGCTGAGGTAATATAGGCAAGAGAAGTTTTATTCATTAATCCAGAAGGGAGAAAATAGCGCGTAGAATCAAATACTCTAGCAGTTAAAGCACCTGTTTCTGATTTATTAGTACTATCAATACCATATGCTTTAATATATTGAGTAGTAAGTTCAGATTGCCAATATTGATATTTATCTAAGGCATATTGTTGTAAATCTAATAATGCATCATTAATTTTACTATAATCTTTCACCTCTTGAGATATACCAATACTATCTAATCCTAATGGAATACTTTTTCCAAAATCTTGATATCGAGTTGAGCGTTGTTGTCCTCCTCCAACACTTGTTTCATTAAAGAATATCGTAGAATAATGATCAGGAATTTGTTCAATATACGCAAATAGTTGCGCCATATCGGCTACAGATGAATGCCCATAATTACGAAAAATATTAGCTAATTTTTCATTTGCATTACTGCCCGCCTGTCTAATTTCTTGAAATAATTCTTCCGCCGATAATGCTGATCGGGAAAACCTCGCCCCAGCAAAAGCCATAATTGAGGCCGTTTGTTTACCTGACTGGGGCAACGCTGTTCTTACCGTATATCCTGTACGACTATCCGTAACTGATACAATCACCAGATCAGTTTTATCCGGATCAGATACCGTAAACGTAAAGTATTCGTATGCCATATATTATTCTTTAGATTCAAAATTTTTATGCATATCACTTGCCTGTACTCCTCGTGAATCATAATACTTACTCCCCAAAGCAGTGCTTCCATAGCTATTTTGAGCAGGTGTTTTTAATTCATAAAAAGCAATTTGAGCAATTTTCATCTCAGGATATAATCGAATAGGAACGGTATTTGTATTCACAAATTCAAGAGTAGCATTAAGTTTATTCCCTGGATCAATAAATCCAGCAGTTGTATGAACAATCAATCCATAGCGAGCGAGCGAACTTTTCCCCATAATCTGACAGGCATATTTTTCATTACATCCAAAGTAATCATATGTAACCCCAAGCACAAACTGCCCTGGGTGAATCACAAAATATTCATCCTTATCTGTTAAGGTTACTTTTTCCATAAACTCATGAATGGATTTTTTAGGATCAATTGACTCAAATTTATGATTATTAAATATCATAAATTCATATCCTAGCAATACATCATAGCTGGCTGGCTGCAAGCGAGATTCATCAAAGTCATTAATGATAATATCCCCTAATTCGATTCCTTTCTTTATATCGACATCAGATAATTGCATACTCTTTTTCTTAAACTTTAAGGTATCGATTAATAGCAATGAGACTACTTCCCACCCCTAATGAAATACCCACAATCAACTGAATACCAATAATAAGCACCGCTTGATTAAGAACATATGATGAAGGACTTTGGATTCCCTGTATGAAAGAAGTGATAGATGGGGATAAGAAAAATACAATAACAAATAAGATTAAAAAGCTAATAAAGGTCCCAAATACTCCAAAGAGTATTCCCTCGACGAAGAAAGGTCCCTTAATCTGGCCATCACTCGCACCAACAAGTCTCATAATTTCAATTTCTTGACGATAGGAATAGAGAGTTAATCTAATAGTATTATAGGTAATTAATACCGCAATAGTCGCAAGAACGACAATAACACTTAACCCTACATTTCGAGTAACTCGAATAATCGTATTTAATCGCTCAATTATTTCTTTTGATGTAGAAGTTTGAAAATCCGTATCTTGAATAACCGTTTCGGCGTATTGTGATTGCATTAACGAATCATTAATAGATTGATACAGCTGACTGTTTTCTGCCTTTAAGACAAGAGTTACCGGCAAAGGATTTACATCCAAAACCTGAAGAGACTGGATAATGGAAGGATTATCTTTATAGGTTTCTTTAAAGTTTTCTAATGCCTGTTCTTTAGAAATAAGATTAACTTCTCTTACTCCTTCCAATCCCTTAACATAATTTTGGAATTCATCTATTTGTCCCTGCTCTAACCCTTCTTTAAGATAGACACTAATATCCACCCTATCTTGAAGACTTGCTAAAGCCTGACTACTAATTTGATTAATCACCATAAAAAAGCCAAGTCCAAATAGTGTGAGCACCATAATGCTTGTAGTAGCAATAGATAAAAACACATTACGACCAAAGTTTTGAAAGCCATAAGTGATACTGCGAGTGATATTTGATATTAATGATTCCATATAAATTGTATTGATCTTAGATAATATATTTTCCGTCTAAACTATCTCTGATGATTTTTCCTTTATCGAGACTAATTACTCTTTTATTAATACTGTTTACAACCTCTTTATTATGAGTAGCAAAAATAATGGTAGTTTTAAGTTGTTCATTAATTTTTAATAATAGATTCACAATATCCCAACTATTAAATACATCCAAATTTCCTGTAGGCTCATCTGCTAGCAGAACTTTTGGCTCATTAATTAATGCTCTGGCAATGGCAATACGCTGTCTTTCTCCTCCAGACATTTGACTAGGAAATTTATTAGCTTTCGCTCCCATTCCTACAATATTCAAAAATCGAGGTACTTTTCTTCCAATTTCAGATGCATCTTTACCCAAAATCTCCATTGCAAAGGCAATATTTTCAAAGGCTGTTTTTTGAGATAGTAACTTAAAGTCTTGAAAGATAATACCCAAAGAGCGTCGATGTTGAGGCATATCCCTGTAAGCCAAGTCATTTATTCGTGTTTTCCCCAAGAAAACTTCTCCTTTTTCTGCCTTTTGCTCACCCGTAATCAATTTCATTAGGGTAGATTTGCCAGCACCACTCTGACCTACTAATACCACAAACTCACCATCTTCTATTTTAAGATTTACATTTTCGATTGCAAAGGATTGCTCCTCTCCATAGGTTTTAGTTACATTTTTAAATAAAATCATAGGACAATTTAATCTTTATCTTTGGTTATAAGGACTGAAGTTATAATATCTTCCAAATCACCTGCCAATACACCTTCAACATTACTGGTTTCAAAGCCACTCCGTTGATCTTTGACCAACTTATATGGATTAAGTACATAGGAACGAATATGATTTCCCCATGAGATAGAAACATCTTCTGTATGAAATTTTGTTTCCTCTGTTCTTTCCTCTTGCTTTAATTCCCACAGCTTAGCTTTGAGAATATTCATTGCTAAAGCTTTATTTTGTAACTGAGAGCGTTCGGTTTGAATAGCTACCACAATATTCGTCGGGATATGAGTAATTCTTACCGCAGAATCTGTGGTATTCACACTTTGTCCCCCTGCCCCTTGAGACCGATATACATCAATTTTAATATCATTAGGATTAATAACAATATCATTTTTATTCAGCTCATCCATTTCTGGTAACACCTGAACCATCACAAATGATGTATGTCTCAAGCCCGCTGCATTAAAGGGAGATACCCGAACTAATCGATGAACCCCTCGTTCTTGACGAAAAACCCCGTATGCATATTGACCTTTAATGTGTAATAATGAGCGTTTAATTCCAGCCTCTTGGCCTTGTATATATTCTATCACATCTATGTCTAAGTTTCGAGACTTCGCATAAGAAATATACATTTGCGTAATCATATCAGCAAAATCTTGAGCATCCACACCCCCAGCACCCGCCTGTATAAAGACTAAAGCATTTCCCTCATCATATTCTTCCTTAAAAAACAATTCCTGCCAATAAGCATTTACCAAACTCTCAAGAGATTTCAGCTCTTCTGAATAATCCATATCTGAATCCTGTATTAATTGCTGAATAAAATCCATACTATCCGGAACACCTTGGATATCATCTAGCTTTTTTTGAATATGGGAAACCTTTTTGAGAATAGTTTGAGCCTCTGAAGGATTATCCCAAAGATTAGGCTTTTCAGACTGCTTAATAGCAATATCTAGTTCCTCTTGCAGCTTAGATACGTCTATTCCAAGCTGTATTTGATTCCACTTCTCTTTTATTTCACCTAAAATAATTAAAGCCTGATCTTGTGTCATCCACTTATTTTTTTAATACACTTGAAAGATGAGGTACAACCTTACTTGCCAATCTACTATTAGCACTTCGATACATATTATTTTCAATCTCTCTTCTATATCGAGTTAAAGCCTCAGGGGTAACAGGCTTATACTTTCCACCCATAATTCCATAAATAACCTCATGTACTATTTTTTCATCGGGATGACCTCGATGAATTCCAGCGCTTTTAGTCACCTCTTTAGCATACTCTTCTGCTCTCATATAATTATGTTAATTCTCCTTCTATAGCTTTTGACAATATTTCAATATCTTGATCAGTGAGAACGTCTTTTTTATTGTTAATCAGTGATTCCTTGATTTCTTGCCACTCTTCTAATGACGCAAGCTGCCTACTATGCCCATATCTATCAAAGGCATCATCAAATACCGCTCGGATATATTCTTTTTTTTGATCACTACTTGCTCCTGCAGATAAAAATCCACCACCTTGAAAGAATAGTCTTCTCAGTACAATTTCAAATCGAGATTTATCTAACATATATAATATTTTTATATACTTTTATTATATCACATTTT
>JALQTA010000130.1 GCA_023264145.1 Minisyncoccota bacterium
AATCCATTAGCCTTTGCAATCTTGCGTCACACTTGGTGTCCCAACGTGTGATGCACTTCGCCAGGAAGCTGACAGGTTTCAATAAGTCGAACCTCGCAAGGCGCGCTGGATACAAAATAGACATGAGCATCATTGCGGCTGCGTCTTTCATCTGCTGGCCTCCTTTGTAGTCGGTGTTCAGCAAACCAATTGGATCATAGGAGTTGCCCTGCTCTTCTCTTGCACGTAGCTTCGCCGTCGTAACGGGTCGCTTGCTGTGCATTCCGGACCACCAAGCATCGCCATCATCCTCGTCATCACTCAGGAATTCTGGGTCCGACAGCGTGCCGTCGGAAGGAACCTTGGTTTCATCGTCCGTAACATCTACATCGTCCTCGGCCTTCGCCTTAGCTCTGGCCTTCTTCTCTCTTTCCCAATGCTCTTTCTGGAAAGTGCCAACTTTGCGAACTTCGCCAACCTCAAAAGTATACTCGGCTTCTGCCATTTCCTTCGTAAAGGTATGGCGACAACTTGGGCACTCAATGAAATGAGTTGCATTGGGGTCCATCGGTGCTCTGAATACGCATTCTTTAGTGGACTCCTCGAGAAAAGGTGTAGGCGCCTTAGCGTATTTCGGGAATCGGCCGGTTAGTTGAAATACTGCCTCCTCATATTTGCTGAGGCATCTCCGCAAACTGTCTTCCACGTCATACTCTAAAGTAACGACGCGTTTGCCATTGTGTTGACGATTCTTTCGCCGAATCGTGCACCCCAGGAACGTCATTTCAAATTCGTCCTG
>JALQTA010000131.1:0-500 GCA_023264145.1 Minisyncoccota bacterium
GCGGTCGTACTCCCCAGGCGGTGTGTTTACTGCTTTCGCTGCGACACTGAAAATAAATTTCCAACGTCTAACACACATCGTTTACGGCATGGACTACGAGGGTATCTAATCCTCTTCGCTACCCATGCTTTCGTTCCTCAGTGTCAGTAATGATCCAGAAAGCTGCCTTCGCAATTGGTATTCTTTCTAATATCTACGAATTTCACCTCTACACTAGAAATTCTGCTTTCCTCTATCATACTCTAGCTGAAAAGTTTTAATGGCAGTTCCAGAGTTAAGCTCTGGGATTTCACCACTAACTTTTTCAACCACCTACGAACTCTTTAAGCCCAGTAATTCCGAACTACGCTAGGTCCCTTCGTATTACCGCGGCTGCTGGCACGAAGTTAGCCGGACCTTCTTATTCGGGTACAGTCATTTTCTTCCCCGACGAAAGAGCTTTACAACCCAAGGGCCTTCTTCACTCACGCGGCATCGCTGCATCAGAGTTTCCTCCATTG
>JALQTA010000131.1:510-765 GCA_023264145.1 Minisyncoccota bacterium
TGGCTGATCATCCTCTCAAATCAGCTATTGATCACAGTCTTGGTAGGCCATTACCCCACCAACAAACTAATCAAGTGCGGGCTCATCCAATGGTGCATAAAGCTTTCTCCGTAAAGACTTATCCGGTATTAGCACAAGTTTCCTCGTGTTATTCCAGGCCAAAGGGCAGATACCCACATGTTACTCACCCGTCTGCCACTAAGTATTGCTACTTCGTTCGACTTGCATGTGTTAGGCGTGCCGCCAGCGTACGTT
>JALQTA010000132.1 GCA_023264145.1 Minisyncoccota bacterium
ATAACGGCTTGATTATCAATACGATAAAGTTCAGGTAAAGGTTGGCTTTATCATTTATATTTACTATCTTTATTGTATATAAAAAGGTAAACACCATGGCTAAGTACACCCCTTCCAAATCCACCCGCAAAACCTATGACAAATGGTCCAATGGTTATTACGGCGATTACAACACCAAATACGGTAACTCCTCCTTTTGGTTGGACCGTGACATTATGGATTCAATCGATACCGGTGACAAAATCGACACCATTAAGCTGATGTCCTATCAGCGCGCGATTGCTAACTTCGTACGAATCCTTACAAAGAAGGATGACATTAAAGTCCGGTACTCTAGTAAGGGTACGTCGTATACGGATGGTAAGACCGTTACTATCTCTTCCAAAATCGATACGGGCGACTTCGATACCACGGTAGGTCTTGCATTGCATGAAGCTTCGCATTGCGTGCTTACCAATTTTGAATCGGTTCGTAATTTTATTTATAACGATGAGAGCAAGGGCGCGTCTTCGTTATTGAAGTCGTATGAAGATCGCGCTTTCTTTAAGGACCTTTGTAATATTATTGAAGACCGACGCATTGACTATTACGTAATGAAGAATGCTCCGGGCTATTACGGTTACTATTCTGCATTGTATGACACATACTTCAATGCTAAAGAAATCGATCAGGCACTGCAGACCAATCAATGGTGCCAAGAAACCGATGAGCATTATCTCAACCATATTTGCAACTTTGCAAATCCTAATCGTCAATT
>JALQTA010000133.1 GCA_023264145.1 Minisyncoccota bacterium
ATCTGGTCTATTAGTTGCAGCTATTAAAATAACTCCTTCATTGGTCTCAAATCCATCCATTTCAACAAGTAATTGGTTAAGCGTTTGCTCACGCTCATCATTTCCACCACCTAAACCAGCACCTCTACTTCTTCCAACTGCATCAATCTCATCGATAAAAATAATACAAGGTGCATTTTTTTTGCCTTGTTCAAACATATCTCTAACTCTGGATGCTCCTACACCAACAAACATTTCAACAAAGTCAGATCCTGAAATACTAAAGAAAGGAACATTTGCTTCTCCTGCAACAGCTCTTGCAATTAATGTTTTTCCGGTTCCTGGAGGTCCTACAAGCAAAGCACCTTTAGGAATTTTTCCACCAAGCTTTTGATATTTTCTTGGATCTTTTAAAAATTCTACAACTTCTTCTAGTTCTTCTTTTGCTTCATCTACACCAGCAACATCTTGAAAGGTAACTCGACCTTGCGCTTCCGTTAAAAGTTTTGCTTTTGATTTACCAAAGCCCATGGCACCACCTTTTCCTCCTTGCATCTGTCGCATGAAGAAAATCCAAACACCGATTAATAAAATCATTGGGAACCAAGATAATAAGACTCCAAATAATGAAGGCATTTTATCCTCGACTGGTCCTGCGGTAATAGAAACTCCTTTGCCGTTTAATTTTTCAACTAAGTTTGGATAGTTTGGCGAATACGTTCTGAATTTTGTTCCATTTGCAAACGTCCCTTGAATTTCATTTCCTCTTATATCGA
>JALQTA010000134.1 GCA_023264145.1 Minisyncoccota bacterium
GATGTAATCGAAGGTGGTTACATTGAAGGAGCATCTTCTATTACTGAAGACGAGGTTCCATTCTAATCTTTGATTAGATAAACACACGGGGGCACCACTGGATTTGGTTGCCGAAGGCAGATAGGGTGGGATGGGTACTCTGCCACTTATTAGGAGATTACTATGTTAGAATTACCAGACTACATCGTAGTGTTTTACTTTGCTGTGCTTGCCTTTATTGTTGGGTGGGCTATGCCACGAGGTAAATACCTGAAGGCTATACAGCTTCGCTTCTTGAAAGCACTACACAACTTCTTCGCTGACGAAGGAGAATATATTCAGAATAAAGTTGAGCGTGTTCGTAAGATTACACGAGGTAAGAAGTAAGGACACGTAGCTCAACTGGATAGAGCAACAGCCTTCTAAGCTGTAGGTTGCAGGTTCAAGTCCTGCCGTGTTCGCCAACAAGGAGAAGATATGAAAACAATCGACACACTTATTCAAGACATATATCAAACACTTGAGCAGGGTGTTGATGTGAGTCGAGCAGATATAGCCAAAGCACTTGAAGTGTTTGCACAGGATGCTAAGTCTGCCGTAGCCACGATACTCCAAGAGGGACAGCGTAAAGGCGAAGGTCGTCTACGCCTATCTCAAATCGGTAAGCCAGACCGTCAAATCTGGTATGGTGTACGTGGCACAGAAGGAGAGCCTCTTGATGGTCAAACTAGGATTAAGTTCCTTACTGGTCACTTACTTGAGGCTCTC
>JALQTA010000135.1 GCA_023264145.1 Minisyncoccota bacterium
CTTCTCGTGAGGCTATATTTGAAATTTCTTCTTGAATTTCAAGATAATTTTGCTCACCTATACGAGGCTCTAGAATATATCCTCTACTATTCCCAAATTGTCTATAACCTTCTTTAATATTGCCCGTAAGCAAATTTTCTCCCACAACTAGGGAGAATAGTTCATAATCCTGACTATCTTTATAGGTATCATATAACCGTCGCATATCATTTAATGACAAGTCGGTAGCGAGTGAACTTTGTGCAGTAGAAATAATAGAAAGAATTTTAGGTGCATCTAAAATAGGATTTAGTGAGAAGACTTTATCTCTAACACTGGTTAAAATTTGCTGTTGGCGACGAGATCTATCCAAATCGCCTCCTTTTGAAGTATATCTACTTCGCGCATATTTAAGAGCAGTAGCTCCATCAAGTACTTGTATCCCCGGCTGTATGGTAAATCGTTGATAACTATAATTAGGTCCGGGATAATAAGGGTCATCAATAAGTTCTTTAACATCTACTTCTACTCCACCCAAGGTATTAACAAGAGATACAAATCCATCAAAATCAATTTGTGCATAGTGATCAAGAGGAATTCCTGTTATCTTGGTTAAGACATCTTTGAGAGCCTGAATTGCCTCTTCATCACTTTTTCCTGCATTTTTTGCTTGAACATATACGGCATTAATTTTACTATAATTTCCCCTTTCATCAAAAACAAGAAAATCTCTTGGTATAGAGATAAGATGAATCTGTTT
>JALQTA010000136.1 GCA_023264145.1 Minisyncoccota bacterium
TCACTCCAGGGTCTGATCGGCTGGGGGAAGTATAATGATCGGCCCTGTCTTTTACAGGGTCTCGGGAACGTAGCACAGCGGTAGTGTTGCTGGCAATTAGTCGGCGGTCGATGGTTCGAATCCATCCGTTCCCCTTGGCGCTTGGTACCGAAGGTACCACGCCGGGAGCGCCAAGGAACGGTGCTTTAAACGAAGGGTCCCCTAGGCCACATCGTAGAGCATCCTATGGATGCCGTAGGTGGATACCCTCGCCCAGGCGCGAAAGCGCCTCATGCCCCGATAGCTCAGTTGTATAGAGCAACCGCCTTCTAAGCGGTCGGTCATTGGTTAGAGTCCAATTCGGGGTGCCAGGGAACATGGCGGAATTGGTAGACGCAACGGACTTAAAATCCGTCGATGGTGACATTGTGAGGGTTCGACTCCCTCTGTTCCCATAGCAATATATCGTGGTAGAATAGTACCTGAAACTAATCACGTACCTATGTACTTCTCAGCAGCAATCCAAGCAGTCAACGCCGCTCTCAAGGAGAGTAATGAGCTCGGCACCAAAATGAATATCGCCATCGTCGATCGTGGTGGGAACCTGGTCGCCTTCGCCCGTGAGGACGGTGCTTGGGTCGGGAGTGTGGACATCTCTATTAAGAAGGCCCGCACAGCCGCCTACTTCGATATGCCGACGGAGGAGATTGGTAAACTCTCCCAGCCAGGCGGTAGCCTGTTCGGTATCGAACACT
>JALQTA010000137.1 GCA_023264145.1 Minisyncoccota bacterium
GAGGTACAGAATACAATCCACCCCCGCCTTGCAGGCACCCCCCCTCCTAAATAAATATAGGAGGGACTGAAAGCCTCCAAAGGGGGACAAAAGGGCAAAGGACAGAAGGACAGTAGCAAGTCCTCACTCCGTCGTCGCAAATGAGATTTGCTCCTGTCCTCCTCCGTCACCTACGGTGCCACCTCCCCCAAGGGAGGACAGAAATAGCCTATCCACCCTCCCCCTACGGGTACTCCCTCCAAAGGGAGACAAAAGGTCAAGAGCAAAGCGCAAACTACTCCACCCCGTCCAGCGAAGCTGTCCACCCCTCAAGAGGGGAATTTTAGAGCAGAAACTTTTGTCTTGACAAAATGTAAAGTTTATGGTAATATTTATACATACCGATGAGGAGACTATCAAAAAACTTTAGGGTTTGCGAGAATGCTCCTTTTTTATTTTATTTTTGAAAACTGAAATTGGTGTTATAAATTGAGCATATTGCTTTAATAAGCTAGAGTAATATAAATGTGTTGTGATCAGTTTTTCTAGCTTATTATGTTTTACAAGATATTTTATTAAGCAAGCAAAATCTCCATCACTAGTAATAATAACAGCTTTATCATAAGTATCTTTTTGAGAAACTGCTTCTAAAACTAATTCTGCATCTACATTTCCTTTATAAGTAACTTTCTTTGTGTTTTTATCTATAATTTGTAGTGTTTGTTTGAACACACATATAAACCCACACT
>JALQTA010000013.1 GCA_023264145.1 Minisyncoccota bacterium
AGGTCAAGAATTATTAGAAACCTTGCAAGCTGATTTGGAACAAATAAATAATGAGTCAGGAAATAATTCAGAAGAAACTGAGATAACTACTCCTCAGACAAGTCCGTAATGACGGTTTTTTCTCCATAGGTATCAAGAGTCCAGGCTACCTCCTCTACTCGAGATTGATTATATTCAGGAGTTTCTCTTCTGAAAGTTGCTTTTTTCTTTTGTATACTTACTTTAATAACGGACTGAGTGGGATCTACATCTCTTGACCAGAGAAATAATGTAGGTTTGAGAATATAAATGATAACGTTCGATAATAGTATTTCAAAATTTTGTCCATTAATTTTAATAAAAGCAAAAGTAAAGGCAGCGAGCATTACGGGGATTGCCGTAATCAGGAATACTGGAATATTCGGTTTAAAATACCATAAGAAACCACTAACTACTACTCCAATAGCTAAATATGAAAATTGTCTTATCGTAAGCGGTCCGATAATTTTATCTTCAGAATCGATGAATTGGGGGATATTATATTGCTGCATACTTATTCTGGTTTTCTGAGATTAACAAGATTTTTAGGAATAGGAGTTGGTTTTGCGGTAAGTACAATAGGTGCTGCTGATTTTCGAGGAATAGGTTGTCTCTGTGGTATGGTATTCTGAATAACCTCTTCAGATTGGGGAGTAATAGCGGATTGAGTAGGGTTATAAGGAATTTCCCCAATAAATGTACTGGGAGAAGATATTTGCGTATTAGGAGGAATGCTTTCTGATATGGATTGTGAAGCTGTTGATGAGGGAGTAGTAATAGGAGAAAAGTTATCTTGCATAATATCTTGATATAGTATGGTGTCATCGGTTTGGAGATAATCATAAAATTGAATAACTTTTCGTAATGACTCCTTTTCAGAAGAGAGAAGAGTTTGTACAATGGGGTCACTACTCATAAAGCGAGAACGAGCAAAATTATCCGTAATTCCAAGGCCAGTAACTCTATCATAATACTCTAACCAATTAGCAATACTGGGTTTTTCTTGAGATTTTTCTTGAGAGAGTCGTAGTAAGGCTGTCCCAATTAATTGCTGATTTTTTTTGATGAGAGGCATAATATCTTGTCTCATCATTTCCTTAATAAGTTCTATGGGGTAAATAGAATATCTACTCTCAATAAGCTCCGCAAGACCACGAGGAGATGACCAGATAGGCTGTAATGCTTCTATAAGATTGAGAGATAGGATTTTGAAGAATAATTCTGTAGAAATATTAGGAATTGCAGCTACATAGAGTTGAAATATAATCTTAGAGATTTCTTTATAAGCAGCAGGATTACTATCTTTGACATTATTATCTACTAAAGACTTTTCTAGTTTTTGAGCAAATTCAAGTGATCCCGATACATTATCTGTGGTAATAAGTCCTTGAGCTTCAGTTTTGATATCAGCTAGGGTCATAATAGTAGATTATTTTTGTAGTCCTCTCACTGCAGCAGCATATTTTGTGTTGGAAGAGTTAGCTATAGCTGCGGCACCTACTACCTGTAAAAATTCTTTTTTAGATTGCTGATTTAATTTACTCCAAGTTTTTGGTTCTTCTAGTATAGATTCACTTCCTTCATTATCAATTAATGCTAAAATTTGAGCGTCATCAGGTTCAAATACAGGTTTTCCATTATCCAATTCAAATAGTTGTGGATTTGAGGGATCTTTTTTACGTTTTCTAAATATATTTGGATTTTTATTAATATCTTCAATGGCAGTTGTTAATCCTTTACTAATAGTTCTTTGGGCGATTTGAGCTGGGTTAGTATTTGTATTCAATTTTTCTATATTGGCTACAAATCCAAGTTGTCCTTTTTTATCAGCACCTACTCTGTTTAATCTAGTTCTGAAATTTCTAGCTAATGAAGAGTTTGCGATAGATACTCCTGATTTATTTGTTTCAATTTCTGATACTAGTGCCTCGGTCATTTCTCCTTCTGTTGCATTAGTCTTGGCAAAATTTGTAAAAAATTTATTTTCATTACTATCGGTACCATCACTTTGAAAAACTTTACCTAATTCTCCTAATTTTGCAATTTGAATAAGGGTAGCTTGTTTTAATTTTAAATTATCTTTTTGAATAGCATCATATAGTTGAGTTCTAAGCTGAATAATATCTAATCCACTATCATCTAATTCTTTAACAGTTTTAGCTAAATTAGTATTATAAATAGTCTTATAACGTTCATTGGCTGGGTCATCAAGTTTTTTCTCAGAGGCTAATTTTTCTGCATATTTTTCTTCATAATCTTCTAATTGCTCCTTTTTCCCAGCTGCAGAAAATCCTTGAATGGCAGCTCCAAATCTTTTTCCACCTAAAGTCCCTTTTGCTTGTCTTTCTTTTAAATCTTTTTTAGCACTTTCATAACGAGCATTTTGTCTAGTAACATTCGTAAGTCCACCAATACCTTTATCTCCTAACTCAACACCCTTTTTAAGCATTTTCCCAGTTCCATACCCTCCTGCTCCGATATAGGCACCTAGTCCAAATGTTGCTACAGTTCCAGCTACTCCAACAGCACTCTTTACAATTCCTGGTGCACTATTCCCGGCTTTTTGAGCTTCGATATTAGCTATGATGAGGAGGCCAATTACTAAGACATAATTAATTAAGTTGCCATTGCTAAATAAATTTTCACCACTAGGGGCTCCGTTAAAATCAGTATTCATAATGGTAAATGCTAAATATAAAAGAAACATTAATACTGGACCAGTAACTAAAGCACTTTGTAATTGTTGTGACCAACTATTGCCCAGTGATCTGAGTGGGGGGATAATAAATGATATAAAAGCTAAAGGGGATAATATAATTACAAACCATAAGGTAACAATACGCATGGCTAATATTACCGTTGTCCATAGAAATACAAAGATAAGTATTATGACAATAATGATGTTAAATAAACTAATAATAGAAGCTGATATCTGAGCTCCCCCTACCGTAGAGGCTCCTTCAGACAATCTAGAGGCATTTCCAATGACATTAGCTAAATCAGGACCAAAAGTGTTATAGAATGAAACCATTATTATTTGGCTGATATCAATTAAGAAACCTACAATAGCTTTACTAAAATTAATAAATAACGCTGCAAAAATAAAACTTGGTAATACTCTCTTGGCGGTATAGTTATCAAGAGATCCAATATTAAGTACCGTTGCAATAGCAATAAATAGAAGTATCAGGGCAAAAAATAAATTAGTAAAGTCACGAGTTGCTGTCCACCCAGCATTTACTCCTGCTGAAAAAAAAGTTTGATATTGCATCACCGCTTCGAGGAGTCCCTTTACTGGAATAGTAAGTATCAGAACTAGTCCTCCCTTAAAAAAATTTAAAACTCCAGCTATTCCTCCATCAACTAGGTCACCAACAGATGGTAGTTGTGCGTAACTAGTTGTTGGAAGAAAAATTAGCATTACTAATATACAAAATGTGAGAATAGAGTGTTTTTTTATTTTCATATTTACGGAAGTAAATTATTAACAGCATTATTGACTGATCCAGTGATAGAATTTGTAATAGATCCACTAACATTTCCTATTCCTGGAATATTAATATTCCCTATAACTCCTCCTACAAGTCCAGAAATTGTTTTATTGAGCTCACAGGATATTCCACTCGTAACATTTTGTAATAGAGTATTTTGTAATGATTGGAAGAACTGATTAGGGTCAGGAATAATTCCTCCTCCAGGAGTGAGTGCATTGGCAAATTGATTTGGATTAGTTATCACACCAGTAGGATTTGCTTGTACTGAGGCTAAGGTATTATTTACTCCAAATAATCCTTGGGTTAATACGGGTTTTAAGGATCCCTCTAAAATATTATTAGGAATCGCCTCAAAACAATTATCTCCTGAGGATACAATAGCCTGATCAATAGTGGACTCTACCACTTTATCAGTTAGAGCTGCTACATTTGCCCCTGGAGTCTCAATGGTTTTGGTGAAAGGGTTTTTATTATTATTCTCTGTTTTGGCAAAAAATCCACTTCCATCTCTTATTTCATTATCTAACAATTCTGCTGCTTCTTGTGACTTCTCTTTCGCTTGGAGTTTAATGGTCTCAGCAATATCATTAGGATTATTATTTGGTAACAGTGCAAGCCCAGCACATTCAAGACTTACTGTTCCCGCTTCAGATACGGGGATATTCCCACATTGTGAAGTAAATGTTTCTACTGGCAATTCACTTTTTTGATCTTGTCTATCTCTAAAGTACTGAATTAATTCATTGTTTTTATCCACAGAAAAGTTTTGATAGGATCCATATACATCTAACGCTTCTCTTGCTACGACTCCCGTATTTGGATCTAGGGCTCCAAACTGTATTCCTAATTGCTCAATAGCGAAGTAATTATTGAGAATTAAATTATCTGCACTAATTTGGTATCGTAAAGTGTCAGACACTGTAGCAATAGTCTTTGCCTTTTGTTGTGCGGCAAGAGGAGCATCAACTAGCTCTTTTTGCTGATAGAGAGCTAGATCATCAACTACAACTACAGGAAGAGGGGTTGGGGAAGTTACATTAACCGGAAGAGGAAGGGGATTGAATATATCTACCGGAAGAGGTGCTACTAAAAAGTTCGTATTAATTACTCCTTTGATATTATTATAAGCACTTTCACATCGTGGAATATAATCCTTGAAATAATCTGCATTAGTATTAATCAAGTTTGTAGGATCAATGCTCCAATTCAATCCTACATTACTGAAATTTAATGTTTGAAATCCTCCAGGAGCAAGCCCCACAGCGGTATCGGTCACTCCTAATTTTCCTTTTAATAATGATAATCCACTTTGAATAGTGTTGCTTAATAGATCTCCAGTAATATCATTAAGGTCTAACCCAAAGGCAGTTTTAAAAATCCCGTTACAAGAGTTCTGTACTCCTTTATAAGGGCTATCTGGGGCTTCTATATTTTGAGGTCTTACACAGGTAAATGTTGCATTTCCATTATTTTGAGGTCCAATAGGAAGTACTCCTCTATATTGTTTTTGACATACTTCAGCACCACTACATCGGGTAGTTCCACAACTTTGTCCAAATAGGTTGTCAGCATTGGTAATACGAGGAGAGAATAATACAATCGGTAACATCAGTAAACCGATAAAAATCATAGGTATATTGAGAGAATTTGATTTCATATTTATGATTGTTTTTGATATATAAGATTGTATTTTTGTCGTAATTTTTGAAGTTCTTCTTTCATAGGAACGTCAATTTGTTGTAACAATGAAAGGGTTATTTTACTATTGATATCAAGTCTCATCGGGTCTTCTGTTGCATTGAGTAGTCCTAATAAAAAGCTATTTTGTATCTGTGCAATACGGATATAACTTTTATGGAGGGTTAATGCTTCAGAAGGAACTTCTATGGTGAATAGTGTTCTATAAAGAGAGGTGTTTGTTTTGAGTAATGATTGAATATTTTGTGTTTTCCCTTCTAAAGCCTCTTCAGTGAGCTGATTGACATCAAGTTGGATAGTATTATCCTTAAATACAGTATACACATCTTTCAAATATTTTTCAATTGCTTCTTGTGGATTACTTGGATTTTCAATCGTTTTAATTTGATCGGTAGGCATTGGAGGAAGATCAATACGATCAATCCCTAAATTTTGAATATCTTCTTGTACTTGTTTATCAAATTGTTTCTCTGAGATGAGGGCATTGGCAATGAGAGCAGCACTTAATTCAGTGAAATTGATATCTTGTTCTTTGCCTTCTCTAATTTGAATAATACGAATAGGGAGTAATCCTTGATCAATAGGGTTTAATTCTTCTGATTCCTGAGGTCGAAATATAATATAGAGTATAATCCCTACAATAATGATACCCAATATACTTCCTCCGATAATGATATTCTTTGTATTAATAAACTTTCTCATGAATCCGCTTTGTTTTGTAGATGATGTACCTTATATAAGTATACTATATCACGATTATTTTGTATATATGGATTATGATTAATTTGATTGACAGTAGTGGTGTGTATGATATACTATGTATATAGGATAAAATAAAAAAAATATGACAGCAGACCAAATTCTTATGAGTGTATATATCATTATTCTCGTTGAAATTGGAATTTTGATATTAGTGCTCCTTATTATGTTAATTGAGATTAAAGAAAGTGTCGATAAGGTGAGAAGGCTTATTGATAGAGCGGTGCATTTAGGAGATATAACTGTAGGTGCTGCTGAGAATGTTAAAAGTAGTCTTGGCTCAGCTTCTGGCATAATGTCAGCATTGAAAAGTGTTCCTGATATTATGTCTATGTTCTCTCATATTCGTTCAGGGATGACATCTTCTCCTAAAAATGCTCCCGATACTGATGAAGATGTGTTGTCTGAAACATTGAGACAATCCGTCCCCAAGAAAAAGAAACGTATTATATAAGATAAATTTACTTCTATGAAAAAAAGACATATTGCCACAGGATTATTAGCAGGACTTGCAGTTGGAGGAGTACTTGGTGTACTCTTTGCTCCTAAGTCAGGAAAACAAATCCGACAAGATATTAAAAAAGCTTATAAAGCTACGAGTAAAGATATTGCAAAGAGAATTAATACGATTGAGAATCTCACTCAATCTAAATATAATACTATAGTAGATGGAGTTATTAATGAGTATCAAAAATTAGATCCTATTACTCAAGAGCAGATTCAATCTCTTCGCACAACTCTTAAATCAAAATGGAGTGAAATTAGAGGGGAAAAGAAAGACGACACCAAATCCTCAAAGTAGGTTTGTTATATATTGACAAAAAAGACTAATTGTGATATAAATAAGTCATAATTAGTCTTTGTATTATGGTATACAATGTATTGTACGGGTTAACCTTCTGGTTTTTCCATACAATTATGCGTTTATTTTGCAAACAAGTCCATATTAGTGGAGTGGATAGATTGCAAAATATAAAAGGACCATTAATTATTGCTTCTAATCATAGAGGTAAATATGATGGTATTTGGATTTGGTATTATTTGGCTTTGATGAATCGGTCTAAGATTATGTCAATGTACTTTGTGACAGGTGCACGATTCTTTAAGCAGCCTATTGTTGGGTGGTATCTTAGACAAATGAAATGTTTCCCGGTTGATCGTGGAATGGGTGTTCAAGTACTTGACCCTATGGTTGAAGCTCTAAAAAATAATGAAATAGTTGGTATTTTCCCTGAAGGTAAAATGCAAAAAACGGTTCATGAAAAGGGAGATGCTAAAAGAGGAGTTGGGTATTTAATTACCGAGTCTCAAGCTTCAGTATTACCAATATATATTAATTACTATAGAAAAAGTAAGAAATTACCATTCTATGATATGACCTTTCGAGTGGGAGAAATTACTTCCTATAATAATTTTAAGGATGAGATTGAAGATCCATTACAGGCATTAGCTGATGATGTGTTAGATTCAGTGTATGAATTAAATACATAGGGTTTATTGAGAAGTATTCGGGAATATGCTACAATAATATACATATAAATGTATATCTATGACTATTGCAGAGACTATTCATCATATTGGTGAGACCATAACTATTTTTGGTTGGGTAGATACAAAACGTGATCACGGAAAAATTTCTTTTATTGATTTAAGAGATAGAACCGCAAAAGTTCAGGTGGTTTTGATCCCAGCAAGTCTCGATGAACAGTCACAAAAAAATGTCTCAGAAATTCGTCCAGAATGGGTGATTAAATTAACAGGATTGGTAAAAGCTCGTCCAGAAAGGCTTATTAATCCTGATTTGATTACCGGTACGGTAGAGATTGAAGCTACAAGTATAGAGATATTGAATCAGGCTACCACTCCAGTATTTCCTTTAGATCAAGATAAAAATGAAATAAGCGAAGAATTAAGATTACAGTATCGATATCTTGACTTGAGACGATCAGCTATGTATCGCAATTTGGTTAATCGACATAAGGTAAATCACTTTATTCGGAATTTTTTGAATCAAAAAGAATTCCTTGAAATTGAAACCCCTATTTTAACTAAATCTACTCCAGAAGGTGCTCGAGATTTTGTGGTACCATCACGACATGAAAATGGGTCTTTTTATGCACTACCTCAATCTCCTCAACAATATAAACAGCTTTTGATGGCTGGTGGGGTAGAGAGATATTTTCAAATTGCTCGATGTTTTCGTGATGAAGATACTCGAAAAGATAGACAACCAGAATTTACCCAATTAGATATGGAGATGAGTTTTGTGGAGCAGGAAGATATTATGCAATTAAATGAGCAATTATTAATTGATTTGGTTACTCAACTATATCCAGAAAAACGCATTCAAACTATTCCTTTTCCAAGAATTAGCTATTCCGAAGCAATGGAAAAATATGGAAATGATAGACCTGATATTCGCGAAAACCCAGAGGACCCTGATGTATTGGCATTTTGTTGGATTGTTGACTTTCCTCAATTTGAAAAAACTGAAGAGGGAAATTGGACTTTTTCTCATAACCCCTTTTCAGCTCCAAAACCAGAATATATCGATGATTTAATCGCAAAGAGTAATATTGAGACTATTATTTCTACTCAATATGATATTGTGTTGAATGGATTTGAAATTGGAGGAGGAAGTATTAGAACTCATAATCCAGAAGCATTGAGAGCAACTCTATCTATACTTGGATATAGTGACGAATTGATTGAAGATTCATTTGGACATATGTTAACGGCTCTTGCTTCAGGGACTCCTCCTCATGGGGGAATAGCTTGGGGTCTAGACCGCCTATTGACTGTATTACAAAATGAATCAAGTATTCGTGAAGTTATTGCTTTTCCCAAAACAGGAGATGGGCGAGACCCTATGATGCAGTCACCAAGTCAGATTCATTTAGATCAATTATTGGAGTTGGGACTCAGTGTATTAAAAAAACCTTCAGCATAATTGAGCGAGGTAGTTGACTATCCTAGACATTGTTGATAGAATAATATGGTTATATACGGGAAGTGGCGCAATGGCTAGCGCACCTGGTTTGGGACCAGGGGGCTGCAGGTTCGAGTCCTGTCTTCCCGACACATATGAGGCTCTCTGTTCCATATATAAAATGTGTCTTTCATGTGGCAGAGATATCTTTGACTTTGGACATAAGATATAGTATTATTAAATTAACTATTAAACACATACTATCTATGAACGTCTCTGATACTGAAACAGTAACCAAAATTAATATAGAAGATATAAGCTCTCATCAAACTGAATCTGTTCAAATAACACAAAGACCAGATGGAGAAATGATACCAGAGCGTTCTAATGCTATCAAAATCCCCCTTGATAATATTGTTAAAAAATAACAATTATTTATTGAGAATTTGCTCGATGAAGGTATACGTTTTCTTAGCAATTGCCTCATAAGAAAATTCTTCTTGAGCCCTTTTTTGAGCTTTATGGGAAAGTTTCTGATACTTCTGAGTGTTCTCAAATGCCTCAATGAGGGCTTTTTGGATGTAAGGAATATTCTGTTCAGCTACAATATATCCGGTATCTCCTATGACGAGAGGAATAGCTCCGCTATCTGATCCAATTACTGGTGTACCAGCTGCCATTGACTCTACTATTACTCTTCCAAATTGTTCTTTCCAAATAGGAGTGGTGTGAGAGAGTAAGAGAGATATATTGAATAGGTGGAAATATGTAGGAATATCGTCAAAAGGAATTGCTGATTTCATTATTACAAAGTCATCAAGATTAAGATTATGGATAAGGGTTTTGATACTTTGAATATATTCAGTATCTCCATTTCCAATAATACATAATCGTGTATTCGGGATATTCCATCCTTTAAAAGCTCTAATCATATCCTCAATCCCTTTTTCTGGGGTAATTCTTCCAATATATCCATAGACAAAGGTATTATCATTGATTCCTAAGTTTTCTCTAATGGACTTTATATCTGATGAACTTTGAGCAAATCTATGATAATCAACACCGAGTTGAGGTAGTGTACCTTTGATACCTTTAAATCCCAATATATGCATTCTTTCATCAAAGTCATTCCATACTTCAGGAAATTGGAATATCATTCCATCAAGTCGAGAAATAGTATATTTTTCTAGAAAGTGAAATGAGCGATAACGAATTTTTTGATAAAGGCTTGTAGCTTCTTGTTCCCAGATATGACAAATATTTTCCTGGGATAGGAGAAGAAGTTTCGTTTGAGGGAAGAATTTCTTCGTAATATATGTCACTTGAGCGGCAATTTGAGTCCAATACTCTTCTTCTAAGAGAATGATATCTGGATTAAGGGCTTGCAGCGTTGATTTGAGATTTTTGAATATAAAAAAGTTAAGTTTCCCCGTAAAGTATCCCGATAATATAATATGACGATAGTCTTGTCCTTCGTATTGTTTAGCATATACTTTTTGCCCGCCACCTTCTAATCCAAATTCTGGGGTTATGAGGGTAATATTGAGGTCATGATAGTGAGATAATGCTTCAACCTTGGCTCGATAAGGTTCATATACATAAGCATGCGAAATAATGACAAGATTTATTGTTGATTTCATATAGAGATATGATATTATTTGTGTATTCTCTGAGCCCCTTCCCAAGAATCATTATCTATTAGGGGGTAATCAAAGTAAACTCTTGCACTAGTTACATCACATATATGAGCTAGTGCAGCAAGAGGTCCCATAGCACGACGTTTTCCAGAATAATCTTTTCCCTCACCTTCTACATATTTGAGTCCATTTTCTTGCTCTTCAGTTAATAAGATACTATATTCTTTGAGCTTCTTTTCTCGAAATATATGTTGTTTTTCTGGAGTATCCATATGAGGTTTATTATCTAATGTTCCATCGTCTCTCATCTCATACCTCCAAGGCTTTTCTATATCGTGTAAATAGAGTATTAATAATAGATCAGATAGGGAAAAGGGGAGTGGTCGTAGAGAATTCAATGTAGTATACAGTACTATCGCAATATTCATAACTTCTTGAACATGATCATAATATCCACCCAGCCAAGTATGATGATTATGACTACCTCCTTGTGCGGTTTTAAAAAGTTTCTCATTATCTTGGAATATTTTAATACAAGCAGAACGATTTGGCTCTTCAATGAGCTCTAACATAGATTCAAGAGAGTGGTATGGTGTGTTCATAATTAAGATCAGTATAATATACTCTTATTATAGCATAAAAGAGCAGGGGATTTACCTACTCTTTTATGATTGGCGGAAGTGAGAGGATTCGGTCACTAATAAGGTATAATATAGCATATTTGGAAGGAGAACTTTAATTATCTCAAAATAAAAATATGTGATAAAATGTAATTATTGATAGATAAGTAAAATTAGTTAATGGAAAATAGAGTTGATAAAATTCTTGCTTTTTTACAGGAAATAGAAAAATATAAAGTTATTGAAAGAGAAATGTTTTGTTCTAATCTTAATAGAGCTGAAAGTGATGCTGAACATTCTTGGCATATAGCTATGTTTCTAATTCTTTTTGAAAATGATTTGCCTCAAGATATAGATATGAAAAAGATGCTAAAACTAGCATTGATGCATGATTTGGTTGAAATTTATGCTGGGGATACTTTTGCATATGACAAACAAAATCAAGTGACTAAAAAAGAAAGAGAATCTAAAGCAGCAAAGAAGCTTTTTTCACAATTACCCAAGGATTTGAATAAAGAATTTATGAATTTATTTGAGGAATATGACGGAACAAAGACTAGAGAAGCACAAATTGTGAAATCTTTTGATAAAATTCAACCAATTTTACAAAATCTTTGCTCTTCTGGAAAATCTTGGCAAAAGCATAAAATAACTTTTTCAGATATTGATAAGTATAAAAGAAAATATGTAGAACATAATGATTTAATTTTAGGGATATATGAGAAGTTACTTAATGATGCAAGGGGTAAAAAGTTAATATAACAGAAATGGATATATATTTAGGGTATTAGATTATTAAAGAAAAGATATTAGAAAGTATTCTAATATATAAAAATATATGCGGAAGTGAGAGGATTCGGTCACAGATAATTTCCCTGACGGTAAATTTCCGCGACCCCGTCTCGCTGTGTTCGCCTTGTGCTTTGCACAAACTCACACCAGGCTCCGACTTTCTCATCCTCACGAGAGTAATACTATTACTCTCTTCACTTCTCCAGAGATTGGCTGTATCTATCAATATAGATATTGACAAATACAACAATATGCGGAAGTGAGAGGATTCGAACCTCTGGTAGGTGTAACCCTACAACAGTTTTCAAGACTGCCGCCTTCAACCGCTCAGCCACACTTCCTAATTAGATATATTATAGCATCTTTTTGGTATTTTGTATATACTTAAGTTATTATACATATAATAATATGATTAAAGAAATTTTTGTTGATCTTGATGGGGTGTTGGCTGACTTTAACTCTACATTTGATCGTATGAATGGATTGGATACAATTCCTATGTATAAAATGTCAAGTAGTGAAATGCAGGAAAGAAGAAATTTACTTTATGATACCTTGCCAGATTTCGTAGAAAAAGGATATTGGGTTGATTTAAATCCAGTCTCAGACTTTGAGTTGGGTATGGGATTTTTACGACAATTGGATATTCCTATTAAGATATTGTCATCCACTTCATCTATAGAAAGCCTCTTTGAAAAAGTGAAATCACAAAAATTACAATGGTTAAATAAATATGGTATAGAATTTGAACCAATTTTTGTTCCTGGGAAGCAATTGAAACTATCTTATGCTCAAAAAGGTAATATCCTTATTGATGATACATTAGACACTATTAAAAATTGGTATACTAAGGGGGGGATAGGTATTCATCATATGAATTGGGCAAATACTATTGCAGAATTAAAAAAATTATTATAAGAATATATTTGTGATATGATATAAAAAGATATTATATAACATACATTTTTATGGCAGGAGTTTGGAGACGTTGGAGAAGATCAAGGCTTAAGGTGAGAAAATATATTGCAGAGCACTATTTACGTGAAATTGTGTATGGGGGAAGTGATGGAATAGTAACAACCTTTGCAGTAGTAGCTGGATTTACCGGAGCTAATGTCTCTGGATCAAGTATGATAGGACTTACGATTGGTACGGTAGTTTTATTTGGATTAGCTAACTTATTCTCAGATGCAATGTCTATGGGGCTTGGAGACTATATGTCTTTAACTTCTCAAGAAGATTTATATCATACTACTTACAAAAGAGTTAAAACATCTTGAGCATAGCACGGAGTCTTTTGGAAATCGAATACAGGAAAAGTTAGAAGAAAAGGGATTTAATACTGTAGACGCAAAGGGAATTGTAAAACTATTTCATAAGAATCCTGAATTCGGAATTGATTGGATAATGAGAGAATATCATGGTATTCCTAATCCAGGTGACTCTAATCCTATTTTTTCTGCTTTAGCTACCATTATTTCCTTTCTATTCTTTGGATTTATTCCTCTTATTCCTTTTGTCTTTGGTATGGGGGATTCTACACAAGCTTTTTTGATATCGGTATCCGGAGTATTTATATCATTAATATTATTAGGATTATTACGATGGAAAGTTGTTGGATATGGGCTCACAAGGGCTTTAGCGGAAACCTTAATTGTGGGAAGTATTTCAGCTTCAATTGCTTTTATTGTAGGAACTATTGTTGGGAAATAATTGACGAAATAGGATAAAGACGGCATACTATTATAAATTAATGAGAGGGTATTATGCGAGTAGCGTTGGTTCATGATTATTTAGTTCAGTATGGAGGGGCTGAACGGGTACTGGAGGTGTTAAGTGAAATGTTTCCCGAGGCCCCTATTTATACGTT
>JALQTA010000138.1 GCA_023264145.1 Minisyncoccota bacterium
ATTTCACCATTTAATTCACGTACTTCATCCATTGCACGGCCATCTGGTCTTTTAGATTCTTCTAAAATCCCTTTTTTAAAAATATCATGTAAAGCTGAATCTAAGATATGTTCTACAAGATCTCGATGTTGAGGAAATACCTCGTTAAGTTTTTTTAATAATGTATGGTGAGCTAATTTTGTTGAAGCGGTGTCTCCATACACCAATGATGACAAATCATCATTCATATATGATTTTATTTCAGCGATTAACTCACTATCTTGTTCGGTAACAAATACTTCTCGCTTTGACTTTCCTATTTCTTGAATGATATCTTTTTGGAACTGAATCATCTTTTGAATTTCAGGAGTAACAACCTCAAAGGCTTTAAGGATAGTCGCTTCAGGAATTTGACTTCCCCCAAACTCCATCATTACCAATCTCTCATCTTGATTTTGCGTAATAATTGTATCAAATTCTCCTTGCTCTCTTTCTTCAAAAGAAGGGTTAAGAATAATAGCTCCTTGATCAAATCCGACACGAAGGGCTGCTACAGGGCCATTCCATGGAATATCCGAAATAGACAATGCAAGAGAGGCTCCCAATAAAGCAACAGCGTCAGGGTCATTTCTATCATCAAGAGATAAGGTAGTCACAATAACCTGAATTTCATTTCGAATAGATTCATCAAAGAATGGACGTATAGCCCTATCTACTAATCTCCCTGTTAATATAGACT
>JALQTA010000139.1 GCA_023264145.1 Minisyncoccota bacterium
TTTTATAAATATTAGATATTTATTAGTATATTAGTAATATAAATAATTAAAGGAAAATAAGTTATGACATTCGAACAAGTATTAAATAGTAAGTATAAAGATTTAGTGGAAGCAATCGAACACGGATCAAGTGACCAGTCTCTAATAGACTTTTTAATAAAAAAATTAAAGGAAAAAACTGGGTATGAGTGGGTTAAATAAATATACTAAGACCATATTGGATAAATATTTTGAAAATGTTAAATATTCATTATGTCACACCTCCCTTTGTGTTTTTGTCTATAGAGATACTGCAGACCCTTTCTCTACTTTATTTTATTATTATAAAGAAAAATATGATACCACATTTGACGTTGGGGACGAATTAAGATATTTAATAATAGACATCCTAAATATTAGGAAAAATAATGCCGATAAATTAATAAAAGAATACGTAAATGAGTATTTAATATTACCTGAAAAAAATTAAAAAAAAATGACAATCAACTCTTAAGCAACACCTCTTACACGAGTATATTTACGACACCAAAACAACTGAGATACTTTTCGGTGGTGCAGCGTCTGGTGGTAAATCTTATGGGATATGTAGTGAGATATTAATGTTATGTCTTACTAAACCAGGGATAAGGATTGGATTAGCTAGAAAGAATTATACGACACTAAAGAAAACTACATTAATATCATTAATAGAGGTCGCATCAAATTGGGGGGTGAAT
>JALQTA010000140.1 GCA_023264145.1 Minisyncoccota bacterium
CTTGGGCGCACTGTCTGGATTGTAGATCAGGTCATTCAGCTATCTAATATACCGAGAATTCCCGGGCCCAGTACCTCAGATTACGCCTAAGTCAGCGACTGTCCTCATTGCTACAAAAAATGGTGCCGATGGCCGGACTCGAACCGGCACGCTTTTGGGCGAGAGATTTTAAGTCTCTTGTGTCTGCCATTTCACCACATCGGCATTTTAAATTTTTAAAGAACTATTGCTTACTACTCTTTTATCTTACCACTAATAATTTTTTTGTCAAATGCATTTTGGCTTTAAAATCAAATCTTTACCATGAAAACTGTTCCACATAGAATCATTTATGTTTAAATTTGATAAAGTGTTATTTACAATAATAAACGCATCGTAATTTACTTTTTCAATTGTATCAACCAAAAATTTATCATCGATTGATTTGTTATTAATAAACCATTCAATTTGAATCAGTGGTTTTATTTTATCTAACAAAGGTTTTAAGTTATTAAGTATATGAGCATCATATCCTTCTGCATCTATTTTTATAAATTTTATTTTATCAATATCGACTACATAATTTTTGTAAATAAAGTCATAAGTGTCAATTGACTTAACACTTAACTTAGTCTTTTCATATTTGATATGAAATGGAATTTCATCTACATGAATATTTCTTTTATGATCTACAACTTGTCCATTATCAAATGCGAAGTAATAATCCATAAAT
>JALQTA010000141.1 GCA_023264145.1 Minisyncoccota bacterium
AGCTGTAATACCGTTGCAAAGGACACCCAGAGTAAATATGGGATACTAATATATGTCACCCAACGCATATATGGCCAGATAGCAATCATCGCCCAGATGAGGGTAATCAATAATAAGATAATATCTACAGAAGCTAGTAGATTATTCCTGAGTCCAAATTGCAATACTGAGAAAGCTGCATTGAATACTAAATTCAGTATAAAAGGCAAAGCCACTATCCATGGAATTTTCCCTATGGCCGCTTGATAGAAAACCGTACCGAAACTGGCAAATATAATCACATATAATATTGACCATACCGATCCGAATAAATAGGAAGGAGGAGCCCAGGAGGGTTTGATGAGATTCTCATACCAATTATAGGTGTTCATATTTTTTGTAAGAATAATTCAATATCTTCCTTTATATCCATTGGGCTTGTAGTAGGAGCATAACGCTTAATAGTCAGTCCGTCTGCTGAAACTAAAAATTTCGTAAAATTCCACTTTATACCCTCACCCAAAAGACCAGAATGAGCATGTTCTTTGAGGTATACAAATACCGGATGAGTATTTTTGCCATTTACATCAATTTTTTCTGAAAGCAAAAAGGATACCCCATAATTAATCTGACATACATTGACTACCGTTTCATTACTCTCAGGTTCCTGCCCCGCAAATTGATTACAGGGAAAGCCAATCACCACTAATCCCC
>JALQTA010000142.1 GCA_023264145.1 Minisyncoccota bacterium
TCCTGGCTCAGATTGAACGCTGGCGGTATGCTTTACACATGCAAGTCGAACGGCAGCATAGGTGCTTGCACCTGATGGCGAGTGGCGAACGGGTGAGTAATGCATCGGAACGTGCCCAGTCGTGGGGGATAACGCAGCGAAAGCTGTGCTAATACCGCATACGATCTATGGATGAAAGCGGGGGACCTTCGGGCCTCGCGCGATTGGAGCGGCCGATGTTAGATTAGGTAGTTGGTGGGGTAAAGGCTCACCAAGCCGACGATCTATAGCTGGTCTGAGAGGACGACCAGCCACACTGGAACTGAGACACGGTCCAGACTCCTACGGGAGGCAGCAGTGGGGAATTTTGGACAATGGGCGAAAGCCTGATCCAGCAATACCGCGTGCAGGAAGAAGGCCCTCGGGTTGTAAACTGCTTTTGTACGGAACGAAACGGCGCGCTCTAATAAAGTGCGCTAATGACGGTACCGTAAGAATAAGCACCGGCTAACTACGTGCCAGCAGCCGCGGTAATACGTAGGGTGCAAGCGTTAATCGGAATTACTGGGCGTAAAGCGTGCGCAGGCGGTTTTGTAAGACAGGCGTGAAATCCCCGGGCTTAACCTGGGAATTGCGCTTGTGACTGCAAGGCTAGAGTACGGTAGAGGGGGGTAGAATTCCGCGTGTAGCAGTG
>JALQTA010000143.1 GCA_023264145.1 Minisyncoccota bacterium
GCTCAGGATGAACGCTGGCGGCGTGCCTAATACATGCAAGTCGAGCGGTAAGGCCCTTCGGGGTACACGAGCGGCGGACGGCTGAGTAACGCGTGGGAACGTACCCCAAAGTGAGGGATAACCGCCCGAAAGGGTGGCTAATACCGCATATGATCTTCGGATTAAAGGATTTATCCGCTTTGGGAGCGGCCCGCGTACGATTAGATAGTTGGTGAGGTAATGGCTCACCAAGTCGACGATCGGTAACTGGTTTGAGAGGATGACCAGTCAGACTGGAACTGAGACACGGTCCAGACTCCTACGGGAGGCAGCAGTAAGGAATCTTCCACAATGGGGGCAACCCTGATGGAGCAACGCCGCGTGCAGGATGAAGGCCTTCGGGTCGTAAACTGCTTTTATGAGTGAAGAATATGACGGTAACTCATGAATAAGCACCGGCTAACTACGTGCCAGCAGCCGCGGTCATACGTAGGGTGCAAGCATTATCCGGAGTGACTGGGCGTAAAGAGTTGCGTAGGTGGTTAGTAAAGTGAATAGTGAAATCTGGCGGCTCAACCGTACAGGCTATTATTCAAACTCACTAACTCGAGAATGGTAGAGGTAACTGGAATTTCTGGTGTAGGGGTAAAATCCGTAGATATCAGAAGGAACACCAATGGC
>JALQTA010000144.1 GCA_023264145.1 Minisyncoccota bacterium
GAGTGGAGGAATGTATCCTTGCAGATAGAGTTAATAAGTTAGTCCTTGTCAATAATTAATAATATAATACTAGTATGATTACCAAATGGATAAAATGTCAAAAAAAAGGAGCGAGATATATACAATATACTTATGAACCGGTAAAGTCTCAAGATGATAATAGTTATGCTTGTAATATTAATGTTACTAGATGGGATAATGGGAGTAAGCATATATATTCTTACGTTAAAGATGGATTAATCAATTTCAATAGTCTAAGAGAGGCTAAAGCTTATCTTGAGCAATATAACCTATCAAATAATTATGAAACAATAGAAATAATATATAAATAAGTCCCTCCTTATATTACTCTTTAGGGGGTAATTAAGGGCGGAGTTACTGCCACAAATTAACCACTATGAAAAAATATTTAGTTCGATATAATATAGGTAAAGTAAAATATTCTATTGATTTATATAATGGAATTAAAACAAATAAAGACGGAAGCGAATTTTGGGACATTTTAACCTTTACAAATAAAAAAGACTTATCTAATAAGGAAAAAGAACTTGACCAAAAAGGATACGTTAGATTATGGATATCATAAATAAAACCACTATGCAAACAAAAGACACCTACTATACGATGAAATGTTACACACACTTGACAAAGTCAATACAT
>JALQTA010000145.1 GCA_023264145.1 Minisyncoccota bacterium
ATGCCTGTGTTTAGTGACCAAGATTATGCTGAAGACATTAGATTGAAGTATAGATTTTTAGATTTACGAAGAAAAAAACTTCATCAAAATATTATTCTTCGTTCAAATGTAATTTCTTTTATTAGAAAAAAAATGAAAGAATTAGGATTTTTAGAATTTCAAACTCCAATATTAACAGCCTCCAGTCCAGAAGGGGCAAGAGATTTTTTAGTTCCAAGTCGTTTGAATCCTGGAAAATTTTATGCATTACCACAAGCACCTCAACAATTTAAACAATTAATAATGGTAGCTGGCTTTGATAGGTATTTTCAAATTGCTCCATGTTTTCGTGATGAAGATGCTAGAGCAGATAGAAGTCCTGGTGAATTTTATCAATTAGATATTGAAATGTCTTTTGTTGAACAAAAAGATGTGTTTCAAGTAGTTCAGCAATTGATTGTTGATGTCTTCAAAGAATTTTCAACTAAGAAAATATTACAAGAAAATTTTCCACAAATTACTTATGAAGATGCACTTTTAAAATACGGGTCTGATAAACCTGATTTAAGAAATCCTTTAATTATTTTTGATACAACTAAATTGTTTTTAGAAGATGATGTAAAATTTGAAATTTTTAAAAAACTTGTAAAAAGTGGATCGGTTGTTAGA
>JALQTA010000146.1 GCA_023264145.1 Minisyncoccota bacterium
GATGATGTTCCTTATATTGTAAAAAGGATACAGACACATATTGGGAAATGGGCCACAAGGGAGATATTTATTGCTACCATGATGGGAATGTTTATGTATTCTATTTTAGCAATTTTAGGTGTTAGATATGCAGTATTCTTATCTCTCCTTACCGCATTAGGAGGATTAGTTCCCTTCATTGGACCTATTTTATCTATGGGACTTGTTATTATATATGTATCACTACAATCCTCTTTACTCGGGATTGCAGTGATATTATTGATTTTGAGCTTATATATTATTAAACAGGTATTATTATTACCGATTGTCTTTAATAAGGGATCTATGCATAATCCTCTTGTGATTATTATCTCTCTTATGGTCGGAGGGGTTATAGCAGGTCCTTTAGGGGTTATTATTGCTATGCCAGTAGTGTCCCTAGCTCGTATTGTATATGATGATATTCAGCATTATGATTAGGAGTAAATTTCCTCATATTTTAGTATTTGATATAGAAACTATAGGAAATATCTCAAGTCCTAATTTTGTAGATGAAATGGAGCTTACGGTAGTTGGGGTGTATCATTATGCTCGTGATGAATATCAAACCTATTTTCTTGATGAATTGCCGCAATTAGAAGCAGATCTTAAACAGGCAGAATTATT
>JALQTA010000147.1 GCA_023264145.1 Minisyncoccota bacterium
ATGAGTTAATAGAAATATTTGGATTCAATGCGGGTAGCGGGTTATCCTCTATCAAATATTTAAAAACAAAATTTATACAAGCAGCTTTAAATGCGGAACCTAAGCTATTTGAAATTTTAACAGAAGAGTCAATAAAAGCATTAGGATGTTCTATTGAACAAACATACGCACCAAATTTACAGGGAATTTACATTGATATTCGAAGCATTGACTTAAATAGATTGCTACAAAATAGTCCAGAATCCACAATAGGCCAATTGTCATATGAAACAAATGATCCCGTTTCGTCACAAATACCATATAGTATGAATCGGCAGATTTGGTCTCTTATACAATCAATAGGTAATCCTGTATCAATATATGGAGCATCTAAAGAAAAATTATTTGATGTTAGCTACGTAACTCAAGACAACAATGGTACACCAGGTGATTTTCTGAAAATAGAATTATTTTCATTACAAAATAATATTAACAGTGTTAGTAATTTTATTGTTGATTATTATAAATCAATAAAATTATTAGACACTAATAACTTTTTTCAAAATTTACTTGATGTGATGCTTGGGTCAGTTTCATTTACGGCTGAAATTGGATTTAGTGAACTAAAAGAAAAACGTAAATTTAATATTATATTACAACGTATT
>JALQTA010000014.1 GCA_023264145.1 Minisyncoccota bacterium
GAACATTTGCTTACGAATAGGAGTTCCTCCAATACATACGGTACTATAAATACCTTGACCACGATTGGTTATTTTATGAAGCTCTTGTTCAATTTGAAGAGCTAATTCTCGAGTAGGAGCTAATATAACTGCTGATTTTTTAGAATCTAAAGTCATATTATGGAGTAGTGGAAGCAAGAAAGCTAAAGTCTTACCAGTACCAGTACTAGCAAGTCCAATCACATCACGACCTTCCATTATAGGTTTAATAGACTGATCTTGAATAGGAGTAGGATTAATCATACCCTTTTCAGTAAGAGCAGTGTCAATCCATGGTGCGAAACCAAAATCTTTAAAGGTATGAGTGATTTTAGTCTCAGCCTCAGGAAGAGGTTCAGCAACTTTCACAAATAAAGAATGATCTAGTTGTTTAGGACCAGATTTTTTATTAAATCTTCTTCCCCCCCCACCATAGCGAGGTCGTCCTCCAAAAGAGTCACGAGAAGAACTATTATTATATCGAGAAGAGTTAGATCGATTAGAAAATCGACTACTACTGTTTTGAGAGTACGCCATACAAAATATGATTATGAATATGATATGGAATATAGATACCAATCATATACATACTTGTATAAACGCCATCTATGACCACATTAAAACCAATCATAGCATATATAGAAATATTTGTCAAAGGGTAATAACCAAACTCCCTATATTGTCTTCCCTTTTTATAGATAATGCCTTGTAATTCTGTCCTCCTTTGGAGGAGGCGGTACGAAGTACCGGAGGTGGATAGAGTTTAAGTTAGTATTTTATCCACCCCCTCCAAAGGGGGACAAAAGTAAGTATGTTTTTATGAGGACAATACTAGCGAATCTTATATATTTTTCAAAATTTGAATACACTCCTCAGCGGTATTGCATTGCATAAGTTGAGAGCGGATATCACTGGCTCCAGCAAAACTATTTAAGTACATTTTAAAACATTTTTTCATTACCGCAAAATTCTTCTCAGCACCCCACGTAGTATCAAATAACTCTATATGCTCTATGAGTTTCTGTACTCGCCTATGAGTATCTATATTCTCGGGATTAATATCTGGGTTGAATATCCAAGGATTATGAAATACTCCCCTTCCAATCATAATACTATCAACTCCATATTGATTTGCCATATCAAGTCCTTGTTGATAAGACATAATATCCCCATTCCCAATAATCAGAGTATTCGGGTTGATGGTATCTCTTAGCTTTACTACTTTTCCAATTTCATCCCAATGAGCAGGATAATCAGATAGTTCTTTGACGGTGCGTCCATGTATAGTAATAGCATCCAGATGAGACTCTAAGAGATGACCAATCCATTCTTCGGTTTGAATTTCACTAAAACCAATACGAGTTTTGACGCTTACGGGTATATCCCCCGCTCCCTCTTTGGCTGCTTGTATAATATCTGAAGCTAATGAAGGATTTTTGATAAGAGCTGAGCAAGCACCTTGTTTAATAACTTTTTTGACCGGGCAACCCATATTAATATCTAGTCCGGCAAATCCCTGTTCCCGAGCATATAATCCTGCCTGATAATAATGCTCTGGAGTAATACCCCAAATTTGTGCGACAAGAGGTTGTTCCTCAGGAGTATAGTGTAATCGATGAATTACTTTAGATCTTCCAATATCTGAAGCTAAACCTTCTACACTAGTAAATTCAGTCACCATCACATCAGGACGCCCACAAGAACTAATAATACGCCGAAAAACCGTATCAGTAACCTCCTCCATAGGAGCTAATACGAAAAAAGGTTTCTTTAATGTATGCCAAAATGATTGCATAGATAATCTAAATATATTGGATATACTAGCATAAGAGTAATAATAAGTAAAAACCCCACCTTAAAGGGTCGGGTTTTGGGTAGAAGTATATATTTTAAAGTTCATTCATCCATTGACGATATACTCTTAATTCCTCAAGAGTTAATTGTAATAGAATTCCTGTAGGCTGTTTTTCATATTTAAAACTATATATGGTCAAAACTTTTTCTTTCAAAATTTGATGTAAATCTAGATTATCATTATAACTGTTGATACGATTTGTTTTAAAACCCTGTACTAAATTTGCAATATCTGCAAAACGGAACACTTGGAAGAATTTATAATTTTGGGATAGGAAAAGTGCCTCTATAATGATATGAATTATGAATTTATATCCCATTGTGGCAATGAGAAGTACCAGCCCTTTTAATGTATTGGGTGGTAATAAGTAGAAAGCAGAAATTCCAAGAAATACAATATACATGAATTTCAAAGTACTGCTTATAGCAACCCTTTTATCTTGTAGAAAGGTAATAAGAGGGTCTTGCTTGGTTGATTTTTGTGTGATGTGAGTCACTTTTTCAAGGTGCAATGGAACAATATCAATATATCAATTGAGTTAGGGGGTGTCAAATAAAGTCTTTATACTAATTTCTTCTTTTTCTCATCTACATTTTCATAAAAATATCGGAATAATCCTTTCCATTGATTAATAGATAAATCTTGTGGTCTAGCTTTGATATGGAATTGATGCGTGTTAGCTAGTCTTTTCCACTGTTCATAGGTGAATATAGGTTCAAGGTTTTTCATTAAATTTGACTTTTGCTGACCAAAAGCATAGGTTATAAAGTTAATGTAATCCTGCTTCACTTCCCAAATAGGGGTTGGGATTCGCTCTAATCTCAGTAATTCAACCGTAACACTAGGAGCTGGAGAGAAATCAGTTTTCTCAAAGGTATATACCACTTCACAATTAAATAATGAGTTCAGGATAATAGAGATAATACTCGGCTCAGTAGTTCCGATTACTCTCTCTATAGCCTCTTTTTGTCCAAATATCAGGGCAGATTCTGGACTATTATCTCCACTATATAGTCCTTTGATTAGTTCAGAGAATATGGCAAAAGGTGGATTAGATATAATATAAAATGGTTCAGCTGGATACGATATTTTTCGAATATCAGCATTGATAATAATGGCTTTATCTCCAAAAGTATCTTGTAACTTACGATATAAATCAGGATCAAGTTCAATTGCTTGCACTCTATACTTTCTCGCAATTAATTCTTTGGTAATAATCCCCTCCCCTGCTCCTAAATCTAATATAAGAGAATTTGGTGGTAATTGAATAAAATCAATAATATAGCGTATTAAACTGGGATTTTTAACAAAATTTTGAGAGTAAGATTTACGCTGCTCGGCATTATATTCAGGCATATATTATGCTTCTAAATGATCAATCAAATCCATTACTTTTACCCAGAGAGCTTCTTGAGTTGCAAGTTTATCGGCAGCATCCGCAACTCCAAGTCTAACATCTTCCTTGAGATCGGCAATTTTTTTATCAATTTTACTTAATTCTTTACGAGCTTGATACAATTCTCTTTTACGAGCTTTTTCATCACCCACATATTGAGATGTAGTTTTAGCTATTTGTTCGGTATTTTGTTCTTTTGTAGTATCTGCATGATGCTGCAGACTCCATACATATTCCTCATAATTCCCATTATACTTAGTAATAGCTCCATCTTTTACTTGCCAAATCATGGTTGCCAAATTATTCACAAAACTTCTATCATGGCTTACAAAAATAAGAGTCCCCCCCCATTCAGCAAGAGAATTTCCCATAATCTCAACCGTTTCCATATCAAGATGATTTGTTGGCTCATCCAAAATCAAAACATCATATCCTTCCAGGAATACTGCGGCAAGTCTTAGTCTTGCTTTTTCCCCTCCAGATAATACGGTTAAAGGCTTTTCATGTTCAGCTTTAGTAAATAAGAAACTCCCAAGAGTTTTCTTGACATCATCATCACTAATATTAATATCAGCAACTTTCCGTAAATAGTCATATACAGTTAATTGGTTTTGCGTATCGAATTCTACACTTTGGGCAAAATACCCAATCTTTAATCCATTTCCAAATTTAAATTCTCCAGATAACAGAGGGAGTTCCCCGGATAAGGTTTTGAGTAAGGTAGATTTTCCTTGTCCATTATCCCCAAGAACTGCAACTTTTTGGCCACGCTCTACATAGAGATTTTGTCCAGAAGCAATAGGAGTATTTCCATATCCAATTGTAATAGAAGTGACATCAAGCCCCATGCCAGAGCTTTTTGCAATAAAAGGTAGATGCATTCTTACTTTAGAACTTGGAGCATAGATAGTTTTTTTCTCTTGAGATAGTCTCTCAATATGCTTTTGTTTAGATTTTGCTTGAGCTGCCTTACTTGCTTTAGCACCAAATCTATCTATGAATTCTTGTAATTGAGCTTGTTTTTTCTCAATATTAGCATTTGTTCTCATAATTTGATTTTGAACCGTCTGCTTATACTCAAAATATTCATCTACCGTCCCTGGATATAAACTAATTTGTCCCTGATCAACTTCTATGGTACTGGTCATTACTCTTCTTAAAAATTCTCTATCATGAGTAATTAATAATACCGTACCTTTAAACGATATCAACCAATGTTCTAAAAGAAGAATCGTAGATAAATCAAGATAATTAGTCGGCTCATCAAGAAGAATCAGATTTGGTTTTGCCATTAACATCCGAATCAGTTTTAATCTCATACGATATCCTCCAGAAATATCTCCAATAGGAAGTTCTAATTTTTCTTTTGGCATATCAAACTCAAGAGCTTGTTTGAATATTTCCCAATCCTGGCTTTTGGTAGTTTGTAATAGATAGTCAATTCCTGTTTGAGATAAATCAAATTCATCCTCTTGAGCTATATACCCAATTCTTGTTGTGTGATCTAAGGTAATACTTCCATCATCAGGCTCTTCAAGTCCCAGAATCATACGAAATAAGGTACTTTTCCCTGCTCCATTTCGTCCTAAAACTCCATATATTTCACCGTCGTGAATAGATGCATTCGCACTATTAAATATAACCTTGAGCCCATAATGTTTCTCAAGGTTATATACTCGAATTAATTCTCTTTTAGCCATAGTATATATACTGTATTCGCTTCATACTATGCCATAAAAATGCTATTTTGACAAGTATAAGCCCTAAAAAATAATGAAAACCTATATAAGTGAAAGGTTTTATTTTTGATCTGGAGGAGTATCTGTACCGGATTGTACACTTTCTGGTAATTCAATTGTTTCTACTACCTCTTCTAATACAATAGGAGGTTGCTGACTTTGCCTATACAGTAATATTCCGAGAGCTATAATTCCTATGACAATCAATACAGAAAGTATTTTTATTGCGGTTTTATCACTATATTCATCCATAAACAGTCGTTACAATCTTCCTATTATTGAGCAAGTACTCCCACAGGGCGAGTATACGGATTAAATGGTCCAAATGATTCTATTGGAGGAGCATTTTCATTATTTCTTAATATTGCGGTACTATCTTTTCCACAAATTTCCTCTTCAGATGCTTCGGGAGTAACAGGAGCTCGTCTTAGATAATTGGTTGCATCATAGACTTTTCCTTCACTGATAGTCCAACAGATTCCCCGCCTTACTTGCTCATCAATTTGAGCTTGAGTAATAGTGATATTAGCAGCTTCTTCTTCTGTGAGTACTCGATTTTCTGGAGATGGGATTTCTTCTGGTGTTGTAGCAGACTCAACAGATGTACTTGCTGGTTCTGTGTTCTCAGTACTTGGTTGTTGCATTGCAAGCATAACTCCAAGGACTGCTCCTGATAGGATAATAAGTACCAAGAGGATAATAACGGTTTTATTACTATTTGATTCTGGTTGGGGTGTTTCTACTTCTGGATTCATATAGATATTGGTTAATATATTATTTATTGAACTAATTTTCCGATTTCAAACTGAGCTAATATATCTTTTGCCCCACCGGAAGCGTGTTGTGCTGGCTTTGCAAATAGTTCGGAACCATCTCTTCCACAAATTTGTGATATTTCAGCTGGCCCTCCTGGATGATTTGGGATATATGAAGTGATATTATATACGGTACCGTTAATAATGGTCCAACATAATGCTGGGGTATTGTTTTTTGCAACATCAGCTAAGGTATAGTCGGTCTTCATCATTTCAGAGGTATTAGCGGGTTCGGATGTATTACTATCCACCATAGTATCTGTTGAGGGGTTACTTGTTACAGGAGTAGTTTCAGTTGATGTATCAGATGCAGTTTTAGTAGATTCGTTATATATTGCATAGGCTAAATATCCTCCTGCTGACACAATGAGAATTAAAAGAATGATAACAAGTTTTGAAGGTGAAGATGGTGCTGGTTGTTGTTCTGGTTCCATATATGAATTATTTTTATATTGATAATAGTTACGTACCTATAGTATATCAAAATCTCAGACTTTGACAACTATTCTCCTAAAGTTCGGTATATTGTTCGGGAACATAAGGAGGGATGGGGAAAATATAATTACGAGTACCTGATTTTGTTAATAATTCATTGATTTTCTTCACATTATCATTATACGTATTTAATAATTCATTATACTCCTTTGCTGAGACATTATATTCATCAATTAAAATATTTTGCTCAGCTGCTAATTTATTAAATTCTATAATATTATTCTCAGCACGTAGTTGAGTAATAGTTGGAGTTTTACTGTCAATAATTTTTTTGGCAGCATCTAGTGCTTGTTGCTGCTGTTCAATACGAGTTCGATCAATATTAATCTGATTATCTAGACTTCGAATTGCAATAGTGTCCTCACGATAAATATATTCTTGATAACCCCACCATAAAAGATTGAGTACTCCGAATACCGCCAAGAATATAATTGTATATTTGATTATTGTCATATGACATTATTATACTATACCTAATAATAATTGCAATGTGGATAAAAGCAAATTATCGATATTTTTCCTTCATGTCAGTATACCCTTTTTCTATTATCTTGGATAATATTTGTATATCTATATCAGCAAGTTTTTTAATATATAAACAAGATACACTTGTCTTATACTTACCGAGTTTCTCTAAGAGGCCCTGATAATCTTTAAACCCAGGCATAATATATACCGTAAGATTTGCCTTCCGAGGTGAAAATGCAGTTAAAGGCCAATCTCCCTTTTGAGCACTACGAGTTGACTCATAGTGATATTCTCCAAATCCAATAATACTAGTCCCCCAGAGTTTAGCTTTTTCCCCTGTTATCTTTTCAAATAATTCAAGTAAAGTGAAAGCATCTTGTCTTTTAGATTCTGGCTCAATGGTATTAAGGAAATCTTTTACATTTGCATTTGAAACTTTTGTCTTTAATTCAGCCATATTATTGTTATTTAGATTATAAAGTTAAAGTGATTTACCTTTATCTCCTCACCTCCAATTGCTCGATAAAAAGCAACTGCTCCCTCATCTTCTGACTCTGCTTCCACAAAAATTGTATCAATGCCTCTATTCTTTCCTTCAACTTTGAGATAATCTATCAAATGTTTCCCAATCCCCTGTTTTTGATAATCGGGATGAACTGCAATATCATAAATGTAGATTTCTTTTTTCCCATGAATAGGATGAATTTCAAAAGCAACTAGTCCACCAATAAGATCGGTATGTCCATAAGCTCCAATAAGTATCGTGGAACTATTCTCTAGCATATTCACAAGATATCTATCATCAGTATGATACTCTGATTCAAAAGCGAGAGCAAATACTTTCATCAGGGCTTGCAGTTCAGGAAGAGTTGTTATCGTTTTGATAGTATGTGTCATGGGAATATATTTATAATATTATGACCGTAGAATTTTCTCCATAGCTTTACCTTTTGCCAGCTCATCCACCAATTTGTCTAAATATCGCACCTTTTGCGTCAATGGATTCGTAATTTCCTCAACTCTATATCCACAAATTACCCCCGTGATAAGATGAGCATTGGGATTCAATTTGGCAGTAGCAAAAAATTCTTCAAAGGATATTTCAGAATGAGCGTGTGCTTTGATCTCCTCAGCATTATAACCAGTAAGCCAAGTTATGACTTCATCTAATTCTTTTTGAGTTCTCCCCTTTTTCTCAACTTTCTGTATATACAGAGGGTACACCAAACCAAAGCTCATCTTAGCCATTCTCTCATCATGATGTGCGGTAGTAGGCATAAATAGTATGAAATATTCTAATATATATAGTATATCATAATTTAAATATGGTATACTCAAATATGATTAATATCTAACTATGTATATAAAACCTATATATTATTGGTTTCTCCTATTTGCTACAACTTCTCTAGCATATCAGTTAGTGCAGGATACTATAAGACCCAATTATAATGGAGATAATGAAATTATCATCTATCTATTAGGTATTGCACCTAATTTCTTTCCAGCTATTGGAATACCAGCTTTATTTATTATATTAATTCCTGAGATTAGCCAAAGCAAAACTAATATATGGCTAAGTAAGAGCAAACATATAACTACAATTATTATTTCACTCATTGGGTTATTATCATGGGAATTTGTACAAATACTCACTCCGAGCGGACGATTTGATTGGAATGATATTCTATGGACTTGTATTGGTAGTCTCATTTTCTATTTTATATGGATGATAAGCCCAGAAAGATATAAGCAATAATAGTATGAAAATATCTATCCAAGATATACAAAACTCTCTTCGCCAATATGCGTCTCCCGAGAGGAAGCGTAATGTAGAGAGATTTTTTAAGACAGGAAAAGGGCAATATGGAGAGGGAGATCAATTTATTGGAGTAAGTAATCCTGATATCAGGAAAGTTGCCCGAGAATACAAAGATATTTCCTTAGATGAGATAGAATTGCTTCTTGATTCCCCTATTCATGAAGATAGATTATGTGCCTTGGTGATACTTGTCAATCAGAATGATAAAGCCAATCCAGAAGCTCAAAAAGAGATAGTAAAACGGTATATTGTCAATTTACAATATATCAATAATTGGGACTTAGTGGACCTCTCAGCCCATTATATACTCGGTAAAGCTATATATGATGGAATACAGGAGAAAAGCATACTCGATACCCTAGTCGCCTCCCCTATTCTATGGGAGAGAAGAGTAGCTATAATCTCTACGTTTTATTTTATCCGTAAAGGTGATATAGATGAGACCTTGAGATTATCTAAAATTTTACTCACAGATACCGAAGATTTAATGCATAAAGCTGTAGGTTGGGCTTTGAGGGAAGCTTGGAAAAAAGACTCCCCTCGAGTAGAAGCATTCCTTCAGGAGAATTATCCCCATATTCCCCGCACCACTCTTCGCTATGCTATTGAGCGTATAGAAGAGAATAAAAGAAAGAGATTTTTGAAAGGAGTGTTTTAAATTAATTACTTTTCGCAAATTTCTTTTAATTTTAACAAAGCTTGAGGCCACATTTCTTGCAATAACTGCTTCATTTCTGGAGTAGTCAGAGATGCTTCCATTTCTAAATCTACTTCAAGATATGTCTCTCCCCCTTTGTCCGTAAAGGTATAATTTTCATATTCTTTGTCCCAATTCAAAGCATCTTCTTCGGTAGTAACCAGTACACCATCTCGTATTTCCCCCACATGCTTGATAGAAATATATTGATAGGGAATATTCTCAGCTATTTCAGACACCATACCGAATCCAGCAGTTCCTAAAAAAGTCATTTTGCTTCCTTTTTCCCAAGAACCCTCATAAGAAGAATTCGGGTCAAAAATAGTAGTCCATTTTTCATATGACTCTTTATTCAACATAGTATCCCATACCTTTTGTATAGGAGCTTGTATCATGATTTCGAAATGCATTTTTTCTGACATATATGTGTTATTAATGAGTTTCTACGAACTTTTTAAAATTATCTAATATACTTTGCCACCCTGCTCTTTGCATTTCAATTGGATTCGTACTCTCTGGGTCAAAAGCCACAATAACCTTAGTCGTATTATCCCCTAAATCTTCAAATGTCACAATACATTCACGCCCCACTTCCTCCTCTGGAGCTTTATCCATCACATATACTATTTTCTTCAAATTCTCCACTTCTCTGTAAGTACCTGTAAGATCAAAGCCAAAACCCCCATCTTTTTCCTTCATTCTGGTCAAAAATCTCCCACCTACTCTCAGGTCATTCTCCGCATAAGGACATTCCCAGTCATCACTGGCAAAAGCCCAGCCCTTAATACTTTCAGGATTGATATATCCTTCCCAAACTTTGCGTATCTCTGCATTGATTATGGCTACTGTTTCAACTTTTTGCATAGGGTATATATGTATTGTTATATATCATTAATTATAGTGTAGCATGTTGGGATGTAGGGAGTAAAGGAAGACTAGGTCTTTATACTTTTTGAAATATAAATAAATGCTCATGCATTATTAATAGAAAATTACTCTCTTTTGATTTTTTAACCCAAAAGCCTGTCGCCTTACAATTAAATTGTCTTTTAATAATATCTTCTTTCAGTGTGAAGCCTACTTTTAAGAATCTATCCATTACTTTAAATGCAAGTGGTTGATACATCTTATTACGACGAGTATCTCCCATTAAAACAGCACAATATTTACCTTTTTTCAACACTCTAAATAATTCCTTTGCAACCTTTTCTATTTCATCAACAAATGCATCAATATCATGTATTCCAGATAAATCTTCAGTAATTTTACCCTCACTATATTTTATAATATCCGCATAGGGAGGGTGAGTTAAAACAAAATCAATTTCATTGTCTTTGATAAAGTTCATATCCCTAGCGTCACCTTTGACAATTCTTTGTTTGGCTTTGTTCTCAACTTCAAATTCAAGAGATTTCCTTGTTCTCTCTAATGCTTCATCATTAACATCAATACAAGTAATGTGTCGATTTAAGATCTTTGCCTCTATTGCAGTAGTACCTCCTCCTATCATACAATCTAGAATATGATCTTTTTCATTTGAATATCTCAAAATAAGATTACGTACTACTTCCGGAGACCAATTACCCCGCCAATCAGACTTATGTGTTGCCCAATTCCCTCTACGAGGAAAAGCCCAAACTGTGGTACATTCTAGCTCAAATTCATCAGGATGTAGTTTAGTAACACTATGAGTCTTCATCGTAGTATCTTATATTAATCATTTAATTTTAAAATCCCAAAAAAATTATTTTCAAAAGATATATCTTGAATTAAATCAGGCGATGTTATAGATAAATATTCTTCAGCAGAATTTTGATTATCAAATTCTAATAACTCAATATTATGTAGTATTTCATAATCAGATTTAGTATCAATGATTTTATTAAAATAATATTCCCAATTTGAATCACCACAAAGCAAAAAATGATTCATTTGTTCTACAGATATATTATTATCTGAGGAGATATACAGTGTATCATAAAGAGTCCTTTTTTGTATCTTCATATCTTTCTAACTTAACTATTAGTTGTAGCTCGAGGAAATGTAATATCTTTAACAATGTCTGGTTGTTGAAGTTAGAAGTTTTAATTGCTTTATAAAAGTTAATCCGATTTATTTTAAGAGGTTTATAAATATATTCTGCAGATATATTTCTCTCCCGCATAACTTTTTTTATTTGGTCTTCTAACATAAATATATTATAACATATTATGATAAATTTGTATACTAAATAGTATACACTTATCCACAATTACTCTATTGAGCTATTTAAAAAATTTTTAAGACATTAAATAATCTTATATTTTTTAGATTTTACAAGTTTAATAGAGTCATAGCTATTTTTATCAGTAAATTCATATTGCCAAATTAAATATTCATCAGCTCTTTTCTCAAAAAATAATAAAAATACTTTTTTCTCTGTATATTCTGACCATTGCCTATAGGGATAATATAATTGTCTAATTATCGTATTTTTTGTAGAAGAATTTTTTGCTTCAATTAGTACAACTTTATCTTTCCCCTCATACCCAGCATCCACTTCAGTTTGTACACCCTTTGTCTCCACAATATTATTACCTACTTTATAAGTAAATTCAGGAGTATATTTTCTACCTCTTATAGTAAGAACAAGAGTAGGATCTTCCATAAATGTTCTAATTAAACTCGATGCGTAAGCAAAATCTAAGTGTTGCATCTCAGAATTTCCTATTTTAGATGTATCTAATTCAAAGTCTAATTTAGTATTATATATTTCAGGAGCACCCTTTATGTCTGGAATATCAATATAACCCTCACCTTTGACTATAACATATTGCCCATTCTTTACTGGTAAAAGTATTAATCCATTTTCTTTCATAATTTCAGGGACACTTTCTCTTGTATCCATCTTACATAGAATACGAACCTCTTTTTCTGCTGTATTCTTAAAATTTTGTACAGATTTTTTTATATCCTTTGCAGATAAATAAAAAGGTTGTTTATTAAAGTCATTTTCTAAAATTCTATTATCATTAAATATTTTTTGCCAAGATATATTATTTGCCATAAATTAGTAGTTAGTTATCAATACCTCAGTAATCTTACCCCTCCCTGAGCCTTTGGAGTTTATTGAACGACCAGCAATAATTTTATTATTTTTAACACCTTTAATACCAGAATATATTTCATTGATAAATGGAGTATCCGAATTAGATAACATCACAAAACAACCTCGTTTATGAAGTTTTATAAATGTATCTCTTAATTCTATTTGTTCTTTTTCTAGAAAAGCGTCTGCAGTATATGAGGTAAATGAAGCTGTTTTACTAACAGGAAAATATGGAGGATCTAGATATATAAAATCACCTTTTTTAGCTTTTTTTAAAACGGCTTTATAATCCTGATGTTTAATAGATACATTTTGTAATGCTTGAGACACTCTTCTTAAATTCACCTCATCACATATCAATGGATTATTATATTTACCAAATGGAACATTAAATCCACCCTGCTTATTAACCCTATACATCCCATTAAATCCTGTACGATTTA
>JALQTA010000148.1 GCA_023264145.1 Minisyncoccota bacterium
AAATAACTTGTTCTTCCATTGATTCAAACTTTCTCGAAACAGGATATGGGTTGAGTGGGATTTGAACCCACGACCAATGCCTTAAAAGGGCACTGCTCTACCGCTGAGCTACCAACCCATAATAAAAGAAGAGGTTATGTTCTGCCTGTCTTGGTGACTAGTAAACCAGTGTCAATTTGAACAAAACTTACATAGGGGCTTCTGGACATAACAGGGATTACTCTTACTGTCTAACCTCTTCTAATCCCCCAGACGAGACTCGAACTCGTACATCTTGCGATAAAGGATTTTAAGTCCTTCGTGTCTACCATTCCACCACCGGGGGTTACAGGTATATGATACCACAATATCTATAGTATGCAAAAGATATTCAATAATAAAAATTTGATAAAAAAATAAAGGGATGATAGATATCATCCCTTTTAAAATAAACTAAAAATATTTTTATCTAGTCCATACCTCAAAACTTGCTCCACTACCAGACATACCAGTTATTGCAATTCCAGATACATAAAGATATCTTCTATCTAAAGTGGTAAGATTGGCGGCATTTGTATACGTTACAAGAATGCCTGCAGTGTATGATAAAACAATAGAATCACTTCCACCATCA
>JALQTA010000149.1 GCA_023264145.1 Minisyncoccota bacterium
AGAAATGGAAGCAGCGGGACAATGTTCTCAGAACGGTGTCGTTATGCCTATGCGTAAACGTTCACCACAGCAAGAGATTGCGATTGAAACTGTTCCTACAGCTCCTCAATCTTCCTACATTGTCAATGAGTATCCTCAACTAGATCAAGGCAGTTTTGCGACCACAGCGTTGGTTTGTGCTGCTGTTCTTGGCGCAGGATATGGTGCTGTTAAATATTTTTCTCGCGCACAAGTAGACTATTGGTTAGGTCAATATGAAGAAGATCGGATTTCTCAAAACACGATTGTTGATCCTCTACCTGTCCCTCCTAGCGGAAGCGTACCGTCCCCGTGGGCAGGAACCCCCATTTCCCAACCGCTTCCGCGATTTTCGATGAGCGGAAATGGCCCGGAAGCAGAGTGGAAACGCCCCGGAAATGGCCCGGAAGCGACTGGAAGCAGAGTGGAAGCAAGCGGAAACGAAGCGGAAGCAAGCGGAAACTGGTGGAAGCAGAGTGGAAATAACCCGGAAATAAACGGAAGCGACTGGAAGCGAAGTGGAAGCAGATCGGAAATAAGTGGAAGCGAAGCGGAAATGGATCCGAAACCAGTTGCTACTATCACTGTTGACA
>JALQTA010000150.1 GCA_023264145.1 Minisyncoccota bacterium
ACCAGACGAGCATTGGTTTCCTTCAAATGCTGTAGAAAAGTGATGATCTCTTTGGAGTCGTTGCGCCAGTCACTGATCTCAAACATCCATGTCAGCGGCGCTTCAGCGTGCTCTATAGCCAACGTAAACACGTTGGGGTATGTCTCAATATCGAATATGTAGTCACGCATTACAATTACCTAGTGATGGTGCCGGTTGTCTGGATCGAACAGACGACCTACCGCTTACAAGGCGGTTGCTCTACCTCTGAGCTAAACCGGCGGGATGGGCTGGCGTACAGTTCCCGCTGCACGATCTCCTAGTTAGTTGATCGGTGCCAGCCCGGTAAGACTTAACCCTGCATGAACGGCGGCAGGGGCATACCAGCAGGTGTCGCAGCGGCAGCAGGCGCAGCAGCTACGGAACCGAACAGGTTAGACGCATCAACAGCGCCTTCACCGAACGGTTGATCATCACCGGCAAACTGAAGAGCAACCAGGTCACAGCGGACACCGCGACCATGCTTGTTATCTTGCAGCCAAGGCTTGATGGCAGCATTAACGCGGCAACCCCCGTACATCTTGCGGGTCAGTTGCTGGTAAGCCATCGTATTATTTGGGTCGATTGCCGA
>JALQTA010000151.1 GCA_023264145.1 Minisyncoccota bacterium
TTCTGGCGACAGCGTTCGCGCTTGTCAGCCTGAAGCAACTGGTGGATTTTCTCGACTTCGGGTGACCCCTCTGGAAGCGTTTCCAGCAGAGTCAGGTACTGCGTGATTTCTTCCCGAGTCAGCAAATCACTCATAGCGCCAGCATTTCCTCGACCGAGCGGTCTTTGAGTTTCATCGTTCGCACCTTGTGCGGGGTCGTGGAAAGCAGACCCTGAGTCTCAAGGCTGTGGACAATTCTGTGGATATTTGAGCGCGATTTCATGCCAAGACCCGTTGCGATGTCTTGCATCGAAGGCGCGAACCCCTTCATCTTGATGTAGGTCTGGATGAATTCCAAGACCAGTCGCTGGCGCTCTGTCACATCCGCTCCTTGGTTTAAACAATGAAGCGGAGTTTAAACACGAACGGACGTTCGCGCAAGTGTTTTTTTGGAAATGGTGCTGGCAGTAGGAATCGAACCCACAACCTACCGCTTACAAGGCGGTTGCTCTACCGTTGAGCCATGCCAGCGTTTAAACGTTTAGCGGAACTGCAAGGCAAACTCTTGCAGGTGGGGGTAAAGGTGCAATTCGCCCTGATCATAGAGGTTCGCAACCTCGATGCA
>JALQTA010000152.1 GCA_023264145.1 Minisyncoccota bacterium
ACATTCTCTCTTGTACAAGATAATCAGATAAGTATCGCGGGATTGTCTTTTGCAGATGAAGCTCCTGCTTTAAATTCAGCATCAACAGTCTTTAGTGTGGGGGGAGAGAATCAGGAAAAAGTAAGTATTAATCAAAGTCAAATCACAATTAATGATCAAATATATAATAATTTAGAGCCTAATCCGATATATGCTGAAAGAAAGCCGGTAACAATTAAAGTTCCTATACAAAATAATACGTTAGATGAACAAAAAGTAGAGGTTTCCTATGAAGTATATAATTGGAGTGATGATGGTGGATATTCTTCAGCAGATATAACTCAAATGCAGGAAATTACCCTAAAAGGACAAGAAAATACTGATCTCGTTTATACATTAGAAGATATTCAAAAAGCAGTATATTATATTAAGGTAACTGTGAAAGTTCAAGATACACCTAAATCTATATCTTGGAGTAATATTGCCAATATTCGATTTACCCATGAAAATATATCCAATCCTAGAATTGTATTTTCTGGATTTAATACCAGTCCTTATAATCCAGAAAAAGATTTACAACTGGTAACTTGTATTCATAATGTCAACGATGGGGAAGTAGATGGTA
>JALQTA010000153.1 GCA_023264145.1 Minisyncoccota bacterium
GGGGATATCATTTGGGATAAGTATTGTGAATAGATGGGGATAAGTGATGATGAATATAATTGGTGTGGAATACTTTGATGTTACCCACATTATTATTCACAATAATATCTATCTTTTAGATAACTTATACACAGGTTATTCACAATAAATATTTGTGCATGCTTTAAAAATTCTCCTCTTGAGGGGAGACCTGTCACTCCTACGGAAATTTAAGAAAATATATACTACGAAGAAGCAGGATTTTCCTCATTATAGAGTTTATTTTTGATTAAGGTGATATCTTGCTCTAAACTATAGTTATTAGTAAGATCCTTTTTGATTTTATTCCAGGCATGCATAACGGTACTATGATCTTTTCCTCCTAAGAGTTCTCCTATATTAGGAAAAGTTAGTTTAAGCTCTTCTCGAATCAGATACATACTAATTTGACGAGGGAAGGCAATATCTTTTTTACGACTCTTAGACAAAATGTCTTCTTTTTTGATATTAAAGTGTTCAGCTACTGTTTCCATAATAGAATCAGCTGTTACAATTCTCTGAGAATGAATTTGTCCCCCTTCAATGAGTTTATCTACTAATTCTGGAG
>JALQTA010000154.1 GCA_023264145.1 Minisyncoccota bacterium
AGTGGTCTTGAGTCGAATAACTCCTGCAGGACTTAACCCTTTTGGAGCTTCGTATTGCCTAACTATAGGTTTACGAATTTTGGGATCTTTTGCCCAGCGATTCCATACAAGATATAATAGTAAGCTTCCTAATACAAGTATTCCTCCCGCTATACTCCTATAAATAATGACTTCATTTTGCTCCCACCAGGTTGCTGGGGTAAGTGTGCCTAATGGAAATCCAATCGCAATGGTAAGACCTTCACCAATAGCTAAATCGGTATTAGAAACAATATCAATAGTATTATTATCTCTCCAAGTAATCATACAATTTTGCTCTGTTGAGGAACTTACTCCTGTATAACAAAAGATCTTATCGCCGACTTGGTCTCGTAAGTCTTGTGGTAAACGAATTTGAGCTGATGCTCGTTCAATGGGGGCCTCCCATTCTGTTCCTGTCACTTGCCAATTAAGCTCATCCCTATCTTGTAGCTTTTTGATAACTCCTTTTACGGGATATTGTATCTGATATTGATTCAATCCGGTAAGATAAATATCTTCATCTCCTAGACGAATATTCACATCACTCAGTCCTCGAGTGATATTT
>JALQTA010000155.1 GCA_023264145.1 Minisyncoccota bacterium
ATACCACTATGACTTTCGTCACCTTTCGTTTGTGGTCTGGACTATATCATCATCTTCGACTTAACTCGGTTAGATGCTTCCCTCATAGTCTCTACACACTCCCTCATTTCTGAGGTTTGGCTCGGTATTACCATCAACATAACTTGGAAGGTTTCACCGAATTCGAGAAGTTCTATTACAATATTTCTATCGTAACGCCCCCATTTTGAGGCTGTTGCTCTATCCAATTGAGCTACGGAACCATTTATTTATTTTTGAAATCCTACTTTTTTAATAATGTATTTATGTCCACTATCTGAATTTTTTTCTAAAATAGTTCTTATTTCTTCTGCTTCTTTTTCAGAATCAAATTCCCAAACTTCACTATGTGTATCAATTAATACAACAGGCATTTCAACACCTTTATCATTTTTGATTAATTTTACAATTATATACATATCCTATTTTTTTACAAAAGTAACAAATTAAATGATATTGACAAGTTTCAAACAATAATTTTTTTATCTCACCCGTATTGTTTATTAACCCAAAAATACATATTATTGTAAATATTGTTTAGTTATGGAAAAGGTTTTAGTGTT
>JALQTA010000156.1 GCA_023264145.1 Minisyncoccota bacterium
AAAACAGAACAACAGTTCTTTGACATAATGCCGATGTGATGAAAAGGTAGCCATGAGGGACTTAAAATCCCTTGGACAGTAATGTCCGTGCCGGTTCGAATCCGGCCATCGGTACCAAATTTGCACCCATAGCTCAATTGGATAGAGCAACGCACTTCTAATGCGTAGGTTACAGGTTCGACTCCTGTTGGGTGTACTATCGGAGAGGTGGCAGAGTGGTCGAACGCGGCAGTCTTGAAAACTGATGACTGTAACAGGTCCGGGGGTTCGAATCCCTCTCTCTCCGCGCCACTGAAGACAGAGATAAATTTCGCCATTTGTCTCTGGGCCTTTAGCTCATTAGGTTAGAGCATCTGACTCATAATCAGACGGTGCTTGGTTCGAATCCAGGAAGGCCCACAAACATTCTTGATCTAGGTTCCCATGCAACGCACCAGCGACCCCACCTAGGTCATTTACGATCTCATAGCTCAATTGGATAGAGCAACAGCCTTCTAAGCTGTAGGTTCCAGGTTCGACCCCTGGTGGGATCACAAATTTAAATTTGGCCTTTAAAAAAATTTTAATTATATTATTCTTA
>JALQTA010000015.1 GCA_023264145.1 Minisyncoccota bacterium
TCAACACTCATAATTTGTATCGATTCACCAAACACTTGGGACTTCACCAAAACATATTGTATATTTTTATCTCTTTTTCCTAATTCATATGCAGATTTATCACAAGGATTCTCTTCAGAACATTCCCGTAAAGTTAATTCTTTTTCCCCTGACTTCAGAATACAAGATACATTTTGAGCTTCCGTTTTCCCACAACCTTCTCCCGATAAATTTGTCGTAATAACTTCTGTTTTAGGAGCAAATATAACAAGTAAAGCTGAGATAATAGCAACGATAGCAATAGCTATCCCATTTCTCAACCCTCGTTTTGGGGCTAAGGGAGTTGCAGTTGATGATAATTGTGACTCTATTCTATCGGACATACGTTTGGTTGATTCACTGATGAATCAGAAGCCTGATCCTTCCCATATGTAGATCTTAAATATTCCACAATAACATCCGATTCATACATCATCACTCCTTTAGATTGATCCACTAAGAAAGGCACTTGAGCTTGACCTCCAAGTTTAAGCATAATCTCTCTTTGCTGAGACCCTGTATGAGAAATCCGACAAATATAATCCAATTCCAATTCATTTAATACTTCTCGAACCTTACGACAAAAAGGACATTCTTCTCTTTGATATAATTCCAACATAGTTATTTCATTAATTATTACTTCTTTTATTATAACATAAAGTAAAAACCCCCACAGCAAGCTGCGGGGGAGTAAGATAAAAACATTTATCCAAAGCCTTTCTTGGTAGAAGGCGGCTTTACTGGAGGCTTTTTTCTCGGCTTAGGAACATATGGAGGCCTTACCCTCTGGGGTTTTAGCAATAACCCATTATCACCCTGAGAAGTATGAACTCTATCCTCCACAACGCCATCAACTGGAGAAGCAATTACCTCAACTGGTCCAATATTTTCTTCACCAATTCCCGCCGCAGATTCACAAGCACTCAGCCAATCACCAACCTGATCCAGAGGTATAACCAAAACCGTAAACTCATCCTCAGGAGGTATCTCTGCAACTGTTGGAGATGGGTCAGAAGATAATGATAGGCAAGTCTCCAAATACAGAAGATCTTGATTCTGCTTAGATACTCCTTTAGAGAAAGTTTTGCATAATTCCCTCAAAAGAATTACACAGAGCTCTCCTACAGCCAAGAACATTGCAACCCATTGAAAGATGAAGGCAATTCCTTGCTCAAAGCTATCTCTTTGCAATCCATTTTCTCCAGCACAAAGATCCTGAGCCTCTTTTTGTAATGTCATAAGAACCATCTTATTCTATTGGAGACATGAATGCTCTCAATAGAAAAGGTAGTATAGTTATACCATAACTCTCTATATTTATCAATAAATATCAAAAGAAAAACCCGTAGCAAGCTACGGGTTTGAAAGGATGGAAAAGAGCTCAGTGACGAGAACGAGGGGGGCCAAAACCCTTGCCATTGACCCCTCCGATTTCTCTTGGAGCATGCTCCCGAGGAACATATAGCTCCCTCCTTCTCAGACGTTTCCAGTCATGAGAATCAACCTCAATAACTGGGAAAAGATCACTGGGGGTGATAACCACCTCCAGTGGAGAGGATGAGGAAAGGATATCCTCAAGCCTCCTCACTCCCGAAGATGTGTGGACCATTTGCCACCGGGGTGGTGGAACAACCCTCTTTGGGAGGACGGGTCGAGTGAGGAGAGAAGTCATCACAAAAAGGGCAAATAGATATATTATATACCATATTTTCTTCTATTTGTCAATAACTAACTACAAAATAATTAATCATTGAATAAGACTTTATTATTTGCTATACTATACAATAATTACTATTGTATACCTTCTTTATGGCACTTCCCTCCAAATACGAAATTACCGAACGAGAAGCCTATTGGCGTGAATTCTGGGCAAAACACAATATTTATGCCTTTGATGAGACATCAAATAAACCTATATTCTCCGTAGATACCCCCCCACCTTATGTATCGGCTGATCATTTACATCCAGGACATATTATGAGTTATTCTCAAGCGGAATTTGTCGTACGATTCAAGAGAATGCAAGGATATAATGTATTTTATCCCATGGGATTTGATAATAATGGACTACCTACTGAGCGCCATGTCGAAAAGAAGTATAAAATCAAAAATAAAGACGCTATCAGTCGTTCTGAATTCGTTAAATTATGTCTTGAGGAAACCAAAAAAGGGATAGAGACTTATCGTAATCTCTGGTCTCTCCTTGGAATTTCTGTTGATTGGGACAAAACCTATTCATCCATCAACCCCCATTCTCAGAAAATTGCGCAATGGTCATTTATTGACCTATATCGCAAAGGGTTCTTATCTCAGAGAGAAGAACCCATTATGTGGGATATTAGCTTTCAGTCGGCCCTGGCTCAAACTGATTTAGAAGACTCCGAACAAGAATCTCATCTCAATGATATTATATTTAAATCCGAGAATACAGGAGAAAACCTCATTATAGCTACCACTCGCCCTGAACTTATCCCCGCTGCAGTAGCTTTATTCTTTCACCCAGAGGATAGCAGGTATCAGCATCTTATTGGGACAAAAGCAATTACTCCTATTTCAGGACATACCGTACCTATACTCACCGATGAGACCGTAGACCGAGAATTTGGGACGGGACTTATGATGGTCTGTACATGGGGAGATAGCGAAGATATTGCCAAATGGAAAAAGTATAACCTAGAAACTCGCCTTATATTTAATGAACGAGGAATGCTAGGAGAACTTGCAGGATCCTATGCTGGTACGCATATTAGCAAACTTCGCAATACTATATTACAGGATTTGAAAGCTCAAAATCTTCTCATTAAACAAACTCCTATCACCCATACTATACAGGTATCCGAAAGATCCGGAACTCCTATTGAATTTATTCTCACCAAACAATGGTTTATCAATGTTGTAGAACATAAAGATGCTTTATTAGAGCAAGGTCGCAAACTTAATTGGAATCCGAAAAGAATGTTTTCGATTTACTCCGATTGGGTAAGTTCACTCAAATGGGATTGGTGTATATCTCGTCAACGCTATTATGGAGTACCCATTCCTGTTTGGTATCATCGCGAAACTGGAGAAATCATCCTTCCCCAAGAAGATGAACTCCCGGTAGATCCAACCGAATATACTCCTCGCGGATATAAAGCTGAAGACTTAATTGCCGAACAAGATGTGCTAGACACCTGGATGACATCCTCTATGTCCCCAGAAATCGGAGCAAAGCTTGTAGAAAACCCCGATATTGCCGCTAAACTTTTCCCATCTAGCCTGCGGCCACAAGCTTTTGAGATAATCAGAACATGGTTATTCTATACGGTCACCAAAGCCTATTTTCACCATAATACCCTCCCCTTCACTGATGTGATGATATCAGGACACGGACTGGATCAACAAGGTCGTAAAATCTCCAAGAGATTAGGGAATTTCACCCCCCCAGAGCAAACTATTGCTACTTATGGAGCTGATGCTATGCGATATTGGGCCACAGGGACAACTCTTGGGGAAAATATTCGCTATAATGAAGAGGAGATAAAAAAAGGGAAAAAGACTGTTAATAAACTCTTCAATGCAGGTAAATTTGCTGAAATGCATTTAGTCAATTTCACTTTGCCCGATACAGCCCCAGAATTAGAACTCATAGACAAATGGATATTATCTGAACTCAATCAAACCATTGAAATTGCAACCCATAGCTTTGAGCAATATGAATATTATAAAGCCCGAACCGCAATAGACCACTTATTTTGGAATAAATTCACCGATTATTATCTCGAACTTATCAAATATCGGCTGTATGATGAGTCTCCTGAAGGGCAAAATTCACGAAAAGCAGCCCAATATACCCTCTACATCTATATCGAGAGCCTCCTCAAATTATATGCCCCTATTTTGCCATTTATTACCGAAGAGCTCTATCAAGGATTATACTCTGAAACCGAATCAAAGAGTATCCATAATTCAGCTTGGCCACAATCAAAACCTGAATTCAATCTTAATAATACCGAACAAGCCCTTATAGATGATATATTATCCGTAGTAGAAGCAGTAAGAGCCTACAAATCACAGAATAGCATATCTCTTGGGAAGGAAATTGAAAGCTTTACCTACACCTCTACTCAAGATATCAGCCAATATGAAGCGTTCCTCACCAAAGCCCTCCGAGTAGGTAAATTAATAAAATAAAAATTAGGATCTCTTTAAAATTCCCTTCTTGAGGGGTGCCCATAGAGCGGGGTGGGTGTGGATAGAATGAAATCTTTAGCTCAATCCACCTCCCTCACTTCGTGCCACCTCCTCCAAAAGGAGGACAGTTTATATGACTCTTCCCTACGATTAGAAAAAGAAAAGTACCGTTCCTGTGAAACGGTACTATGGATGGGGATATATCGGAGCGGCAGGATTTGAACCCACGACCCCCTGCCGTAGCAGGTGCGCTACCAAGCTGCGCTACGCCCCGATAAACGCGGAGAGCGAGATTCGAACTCGCGACTAATGAGGTCGGACTGACCACACTCCCTTAAACCACTCGGGCACCTCCGCATCGATATCTGACAAATCTGCCAGAAACCGTATATGATTATACTTACTTTATACAATTTGTCAAGAGCTCTTTACTAATTCCTCAAAATCTATTCATCTATCAACAATAATTGACTCCTTACATATCCTAAATATACCACTCCTCCTATCACCAGATACCAGTATTGCAGCCAGCCTGCGATACCAATCCAGAATATGAGGCTCCATATACCCGATAAGCTCAGCCAAAAAGCAATATTCTTATCCAATTTTTTATATTGAGGGAAGAGAAGATAAAATCCTGCAAAGGCAAGTAAACTTGTCACCAACCACCCAAAGAAATTCATCAAAGGGACACCATAATACCATCCATCAATTTTCCATATCCAAAATCCCAATGTTGTAGCCCCTGGATCAAGAACCAAATCAAAAGTTGTCATCAAAACCGCACCCAATAGAGACTTTATCCAAATAGCATTCCATCGACTTCGCTCTACTAACACAAAACTTAAAAAGAATATCGGTACCCAAGATAAACTCACCGTCCACGGTACTAAACCAAATACCTTGATATTCCCTAATACCTCTCCATATACAAAATAACTATACGGCCATCCCGTCACAATCGCAAAAGCTTCAATCAATAAAGGATATACGGCAATCAATCCAATTTTCCACCAATCTCTCTTCCATTCCACCCATTTTGCCAATCCATATATCAAAGGAATTGCCAAAACTACACTTGTCATCTGAGATATTGCCTGGAATATCCAAAATGGAAATGGTAATGCTTCTGGGTTTTGAGTAAAATACACTACAAAAAATCCACTCAGAATTAAAATAATAGATGGGATAATGACTAATAATCTCTTATACATATGCTATACTAATACTATATTACATTATATCATATGAATATTGCTCGACTATTTCAGATTTCACGCCCTCGATTTTGGATATATCTCCTCGGACCCTATCTTATCGGAAATATACTTGCTTTTGAGCCTACACAGCTGATATTACAATGGCAATTTTGGTTGGGATTTATCTATTTTACCTTACCGGCCAATCTCCTTATCTATGGAGTCAATGATATTTTTGATTATGAAACCGATAAACTCAATCCCAAGAAAATAGAATATGAGACCATCGTCACTCCAGCCCAAAGAATACCTTTATGGATATGGATTGTGAGCCTTAATATCCCCTTTATTATCGGTCTTTATTTTATAAATCCCGCCACTCTATTTGGATTGTTTGGATTTTTATTCCTTGGAATACAGTACTCAGCTTATCCCATTCGAGCAAAAGCTATTCCCTTTCTCGATTCCCTCTTTAATATTCTCTATATTTTCCCTGGAATAGTAGCCTATAGCCTTTTCAGCCTTAATCTCAACCTCGATTGGAGACTCCTTATCAGTGCAGGACTCTGGACAATGGCAATGCATACCTATTCTGCTATACCGGATATTAAAGCAGATAGAGCCAGTAACACCCCTACCATTGCTACCATCCTTGGAGCTCGACTAACCCTCATCTATTGCTTTATCTGTTATACCGTGGCAGGAATTTTACTCGCTCAATTCAGCATCCCCTTAGGAATTATGATAGCCCTTGTATATGGATTTATGATAGGTCTTAGCTACTCCCAAGAAACCGCCCAGATATTCAAACTCTATACCTACTTTCCCCTTATCAATAGCATAATAGGATTTATTCTTTTTTGGAGTGTAGTAATTTGGTATAGATAGAAGTGAATCTTGTATTTTGTCCTCCAAAGGGAGACAGATGATAGAGGAAGATATAATTATTCTCTATATAAAACAGTTATCATCTATTGACAAAATAGCATTTTTATGCTATGATTTCACCTTATCTTCGTGGTACCCTACCCCACCCAGATAAGAGGTTATGATGAGAATCACAAACCTTGCACACACTATCATGGGAGCTGCCTTGGCAGTATTTCCAACGATGACATGGGCGAAGCCAGTCACCTATGAGGTGCCCGCCAATATTCCCCGAGAACAAATCGCTCTCATGGGAAATCAGGCACCTGAGACGCAGGAATGCTTCCCTGTGGACTCCCTCGTGGAGTCCATTCAAGGGACAAACAAAGCGCATCTTGCGCCTCGCCACTCTCACTCCCACCAAGGAATTGATCTCACCCCTCCAGCGTCCATCTCGGACGCTGAGGCTATGAGACTCCCCATTATGGCATGGAGAGCTGGAATAGTAACTAGTGTCGGGGAAGGGTGGGGCGCCGTTCGCATCACCCATGTAGGTGGAGAGCGAAGTGTCTACGGACACCTAAGCTCCACCCGGGTGAAACCAGGTGACATCGTCCTCGCCTGCGAAATCATAGGAACCATGGGTAACACCCATACCCGTCCCGTACCAATCCACCTTCACTTCGAAGTGTGGAGTCAGCAAGGCGTTTCCCTCGACCCTATGAAGCGACTGAGACAAGACCCCACGATCATCGTAGTCGGGACCTCAAAAGGGTTCCCCATATTACGATGACACCAAAGAAGCCCCGGCACTAGACCGAGGCTCTTTTATTTATTCCGTAAGAGGACTATCTTGATTAATCCCCGCTATACGTTTATATACCATTTCCGCACTAATAAGTTGGATAGGAACTCCAATACCAGGATTTGTCCCCGCTCCCACATAATATAAATTCTTCACTTTTTTAGAATAATTATTAGGCCGGAATATTGCCGTTTGATTAATCGTATGAGCTAACCCCAAAGCAGTACCCTTATAGGCATTATAATCCTGTTCAAAATTCTTCACACTATATAATCGCTTATAGATAATTCTCTCATTCAAATCAGGAATATTCATCTCAGACTGCATTATCGCCAAAACCTTATTAGCATATGAATCTAATTCCTCCTCACTATATTCAAGCCCCGCTGCAATAGGCACTAATACAAAGAGATTTTCATCTCCCTCTGGGGCAACATTGGGATCAGTTTTAGATGGAGCACATACATACATAGACGGATCATCTGGCCACATTGGATCATCAAAAATTTGTTCGAAATTTGTCTTCCAATCCTGAGAGAATAAGAGATTATGATGAACCAAACTATCCACTTTACCTTTGACTCCAAGATACATAATCAAAGCCGATGGAGCCAATACCTTTTTCTCCCAATACGCCTCATCATATTGTCGATGAGCCGAGGCTAATAAACTTAACTCCGTATGCGTCATGTCGGCATTAGAAACCACAATGTCAGCTTTCACTATTTCACGAGACTCCAGTTCAACTCCAATAGCCTTACGATTCTCTACCACAATTTGTTTTACCCCCATACCGGAGACAATATTCACTCCATTTTTTTGCGCAATATTCACTAAAGCCTCAGTAATCGTATACATACCCCCTTGCGGATAAAATACCCCCATATTGAAGTCTATATGATTCATAATACTATATAAAGCAGGAGTATTATACGGAGAACTACCAAGGAAAACCAAGGGATATTGTAAGATTTTTTTCACCAAAGGATGCTTGAAATACTTAGATACATAGCGATCCATATCACTAAATACTGATAACTTAGACCCTTCAATCATAGTCCGGAAATTAATAAAATCAAAGATAGAATTATAATTCTTATACATAAATCCATCTTTGGCAATCTCATATTGCTGCTTTGCCTTATCCAAGTATTCTCGAAGCTTATCCCCTGCTCCCGGTTCCAACTCCTCTAAGGTAGGAATATCTTTATCCAAATCAGAGAACATATCGACAATTTTATTATCATCTTTAAAAAATATTCGATAAGATGGAGCAAGCCGAATCAACTCTAAATGATCCTCCACTTTTTCACCCATAAAAGAAAAGAAATTCTCAAAAATATCCGGCATCAAATACCAAGAGGGCCCCATATCAAAACAAAACCCTTCAGCTTCAAAAATATTAGCCCTCCCCCCAAGGGTCTTATTCTTTTCATATAAACTCACCTCATATCCTTTGCGAGCTAAAATACAAGCTGTCGCAAGCCCTCCAATACCCCCACCGATTACAATAACCTTTTGCATATCCGTATCTTCTTAATTAATTCTATATAGTATATCATATGATTCACCGTATGATATACTGAGTAAGTACCCGACACGCAGACCTATGTCTGAAAAACTCATTCTCCTGGGATTCTCAGGAGCCTCTTATCTTCTTGCATTCCTCATCAAATCCATCTATTGCCGCAGGAAGTGGAAAGCTCCTGGTAAGAATCGACACAATACTCCCTATAACTGGTTTCTGCTTCTTGGCACAGCCCTCCTCTTCCTCTCTACCAATTTTCCCTCTTGATCACTCACCAATCCATCATAAGCCTCCGATTCTTCTCGAGAGGCTTTTTCTGTTACTCAATCGCCATCTCAAGCGATAGCAAAAAAGCATACTCTAAAGCTCTTTCCCTTAACCTTTGAAAACGACCAGATTTACCCCCATGTCCCGCATTCATCTCACATCTAAAAAGAAGCATATTATCATCTGTTTTATATTCTCTGAGTTTAGCAACCCATTTTGCAGGCTCCCAATATTGTACCTGGGAATCATGCAATCCCGTTGTAACCAACATATGTGGATAATCTTGTTTCTTTATATTATCATAAGGGGAATATTGCATCATATAATCGTAATAGGTCTTATCCTTTGGATTTCCCCACTCATCGAATTCCCCCGTTGTAAGAGGTATCGTCTCATCCCCCATAGTAGTCATCACATCGACAAAAGGTACTTGAGCAACAATTCCATGAAACAAATCAGGACGCATATTGATAACTGCCCCCATCAATAAACCTCCTGCACTTCCACCCATAGCATATAAATGCTGAGGTGAGGTATAATTCTGATTAACCAAATATTCAGCACAGGCAATAAAATCCGTAAACGTATTCATTTTATGAAGTAATTTACCATGCTCATACCACCGACGCCCCATTTCCTGCCCTCCTCGAATATGAGCAATAGCAAAAATAAACCCTCTATCCAATAAACTCAATCTATCTGAGCTAAAATAAGCATCCATAGAAATTCCATAAGAACCATACCCATATAATAACAGTGGATTATTTTTCTTATTTTTGAGTTTAGATCTATTATATACCAAAGATATTGGAATCTGAGTTCCATCTTCTGCCCGAGCAAAGATTCGTTCAGATATATATTGAGAAGCATCATATCCACCAACTACTTCATCTTGTTTTTGCAATATATATTCACCCGTGTCCATATGATAATCATATACACTATCTGGATGAGTAAAGGATGTATAACAATATCTCAATACCTTAGTATCAAAGTCGAAATTCGCAAATGTATACGCATCATAACATGGATCTGGAAATTGTAGCGTTTGTTCTGCCTTGCTATCCCAATGAATAACCCTGATATTAATAGCCGCATTTTCTCTCTCCGAAATAACAAAATATTCTTTAAAGATATCAATACCATCTAAGAGAACAGTATCCCTATGCGCAATAATTTCTTCCCAGTCTTGAGAACCAGTATTAGCAACATGAAATCGTACTAATTTAAAATTAATTGCATCTTTATTAGTTACGAGATAAAAATGCTGATCATAATATTCCACTCCATATAAATGACCTCTCTCTCGTGGCAAAACCGATACAAAAACTCCATCTGGATTATTAGCATCAAGATAATATGTCTCTGATGTTAAGGTACTATATGACTTAATAAAAATATAATCTCCGGACTTAGATTTATACACTCCACATTCAAAAGTATCATCCTTCTCTATAAAAATATCTATATCTTCTTGTGGATTAGACCCAAGACGATGTTTTTTAATACAATAACTCCTCAAGGTAACTTCATCCTTTACGTCATAAAATAACGTAAGATTATCATTCGCCCAGACATAGGAACCATCCGTATGAGAAACCGTTTTTTCAATAATTTCACCCGTATTAAGATTTTTAATATAGAGCGTATATTGTCTTCTCCCAATAGAATCAACCCCAAAGGCTAATAACTCATTATCATGACTTACCGATAAGCCCGTCACATGAAAATACTCATATCCTTGAGCTAATTTATTTACATCCAGAATAATCTGTTCTGGATTCTCAAGAGACGATTCTTTACGACAATATATCGGATACTCCTTTCCCTTTTCATAGCGAGTATAATACCAAAATCCTCTCAAGAGATACGGGACAGAATTATCATCTTGTTTAATTCTCCCCACCATCTCCTGATATACCGTATCTTGTAACGATTGAGTAGGAGCTAATATATGTTCAGAGTAGAGATTTTCTGCCTCCAGATACGCAATCACCTCTTCATTATCTCTATCATTCAGCCAATAATAATTATCCTCTCGAACCCGACCATGCTCAATCAGTTGATGAGGGATTTTCTTTGCAATAGGAATAGAATTATCAGACATACTATATAGTGTTAATATATCCAGTATATCATAATAAAAAAATGCTGAGCCCACGGAGACTCAGCAAGGGATGAAGATGGCGATCAGTACATCTTGATGTAACGTCCAGTCGGAGTAACCTGGCGTTGCTGGGGACGGGAGGCGGGCTCAGAGGATGGGATTGGCACAACCTGTAAGACAAGGGTAGCACCTTTCAAACTCTTGAGCCAAGAAGCTACCCCCTTCTTCAGTGCTTGAGCAGAGTCAATGGAAAGTGGTTTGGGTGGATTTTCACTCGAAAGAACCTCAAAGGTCTTCGGCTTTTGACCAACCGTTGCCCAACCGTCAAACCGATCACCATCGACCGAGCCCACCGCTTTGACACCATAAGAAGACATGGTCTTAAAACACCGGGTTGTGACAGAGTGCCCGGTACACTATAGACTATGCCTATACTCTACACTATATCGGGCAGTCACATCACATAACCTCCCCATTAAACTACACTCCTCACTATTTGTCAATAGATTATAACGATTATAATGGTTGATTCTTTTTATTCCTCATGATACCATAAGTAAGGTTTTCTGAGACTCATTATGACTCAAGCCAAACGCCCTCACATTGCCCCTCAAGATCTGAGGCATGCACAAGACCATGTTGGGTATCACCCTGTGATTGCCTATAAGTGGCAACCATTCTTCAAGGGGGACATTTCCCAAGCAGCCCGATCCTGGTTTGAATACAGCCAAGAGCACCCACACAGCCCCATTGAACAGTGGTTTGCTCAGTTTGACCCCCATTTCATGGAAGAGAAAGAACGAGTACCAGCCATCTGACCACCTCATCATCACACAACTCCGGACCCCCTTTTCCGGAGTTTTTTCATTGACAAAACCCCATAACAATGCTACATATTATACTGTTGTACCTTAATAGTATCATGATCAGATTTCCTTGGGCTATCATTGCCCCACCAGGATGCATTCGTTTTCTTCAAGATTGGGGAGAAATCTCCTATGAGCAACGAGGAGGACTTCTCCATCCAATATCTGAACCAGAAAGCTTCCCCAATCCAAACTATGATCAAAGTTGGATACAACATATGTGGAATCAGTTTCAGCATTTTCCTGGATACCAACTTCTCCAGGGAGATGTAGAGGCTTACTACTCTCTTTTTGATGAAAAGCATCAAAGACTCTATCCTTATCAGAATAAGATTCGTGACTTTGGACTCACTCCCCTATCATTCCGAGCAACGCAAGCACTGATCAATGATCAAGTCATCTTCTTTTCTGAAGAATTCACCCCGCCTCTCTGAGGCGGGGGTTTTTCTTTCTATATTGATATACGTACATCTATTTGCTATACTAATCAGACATTGATATATATAATTATGCAAAATATTATTTTTGACTTTGATGGTGTGCTTGGCGATACCGATGATTTATTCGCTCGCTTTCATCTCCATACCGACTCATATATAAGTTATGAGGATGCCATGAAAAGACATCAGAACTATTTTCTAACCACTACTCATAGTCATCGTGACAATCCCACACAAGAACATATAAATACCAAAGCCCAATGGCTCACTGACTTTATGAGCTTTGCCAAAGCAGCAGAATTACTGCCTGTTCCCCTCTTCAATGAGTTTATAGATATATTAGTAGATCTCAATATTCCTAATAAAGCTATTGTATCCAGTGGTACCCAAGAATATATTATCCCCGCAATACAAAAAACCCAACTCAATCCCAGTCATATTCTTGGATTTGAAGATCATCAT
>JALQTA010000157.1 GCA_023264145.1 Minisyncoccota bacterium
ATGGAGCATCAAGTCATGAACACAGAACATTAATGGCGCCTCCCCTTGCTCAATGGATATCAATGATCGATGCCAAAACATCAGAAAAACTTCTTTATGACCTTTGGGGTACCTCAAAAACCAATCTTTCTTGGAAAGGCATATCACGATTCAAAGCTCAATTTGGAGGATATACTATTGATTATCCCTCAACTCAAATAGCTATTCATAACCATGCTGTATTTTTTGCCTATAGCCTATATAGAAAACTTCGAGGCAAATCAATTTGATAATATATATAAGCTATAGTAGACTATAAATACTATTAATTGATAGATATGGAGGTATCCTGGAAAAAAATAAAGTGGCCAGTCATTATCACAGCGATACTCTGTGTCATACTAAGCATTGCTTTAGGTGGATATACCTATGCATATCGAGATACTCTCCATCCAAATGTATCTGTACAGAATATTTCTATTGGCTCACTATCACTAAAAGAAGCCTTTGATACTCTTAAAAAAGCAAATACTGAACTTAGTCAAAAATCTGTCCTCCTCACCTATGAAGACAAGGAATATCCAGTCACTTTAGCT
>JALQTA010000158.1 GCA_023264145.1 Minisyncoccota bacterium
TATCAATCCCACAACTAAAGACATAATTGATACAACAAATAATAATACTAATATATTCAACATACCTTTATCTTTTATTAATACAGTATATCCTATCCTTGACGATATATCTAACGTATCATCATAGAAAAACCTCCCCAGAATAGGGGAGGATATAGAGTGTTTTCAGAAATACATTCACACTGGAACTGGTTGAGGAAGAATCTTCTCATTGACAATCTGCTTGATCGCAAGGATCGCATTCGCCATACCGACAAAGTGTTGTTCTTGACGAAGAAGATTTTTTCGCGCTTCTTCATCTTGTTGAATAGCTTCTTTCCAAAGAGCAATCTCTTGTTCTAAGTCTTCGAGAGCTATTATCAGAGATGTTGAAGAAATATTGATCAGAAGTGCTTTTTTCTCATCAATATCACCTTTCAAGATATACAATTTTTGGTCAAATTGAATAATACATTTCAGCAAGTCATCTGTATGTTCAACATTAAAAAAGGTTTCTATCAGACTATTACTGTTATGAAGAAACAAATTTTCCTATCTACACAAATCAGCCTTAGCATCTATAATAATAGCATTT
>JALQTA010000159.1:0-321 GCA_023264145.1 Minisyncoccota bacterium
TCACCAACGAAAACACCGACACCGACCAAGACTCCGACGCCTACCCCGACGCCATGTCCGACCCGTTCGATCGGCGATGCAGACTGCGACGGTAAAGCAACACTGGCAGACTTCGAGCTCTGGAGGAGAGAATTCCAGCAGGTCGTGAATACGAAAACCGGAGACTTCAACAACGACGGACTCGTGAACCTCGTGGATTATGTAGCGTGGCGCGACACAATGTTTGCCTCCCAGTGACGCGCCACCGTCAATCTTCGTTGACAAACGGCCTCAATTCCTCTACAATACTTGATACTTCTTGTGCTTCGATGGAGGAAGGTA
>JALQTA010000159.1:331-564 GCA_023264145.1 Minisyncoccota bacterium
CACAGGCAGGTACTTTAATAACTAGGATTTTAGTTTGGTAAACGGGTTAGGAATGTGTTGCTGTATTTATTACAGACACATCTTAAAAATCAATTTTTTTAAGAGTTTGATCCTAGCTCAGGATGAACGCTAGCGGCGTGCCTGAGATATGCAAGTCGAACGTCGTTTATACGAAGCACCGGGTGCTCCATTCACCTAGGTTATGGAGTGTCCCGTGCTTTGTGTAAATGTAG
>JALQTA010000160.1 GCA_023264145.1 Minisyncoccota bacterium
GTGAAAATATGGTGGTTTATGGTATTATTGGTATACTATTTATATTATGTATAGTTGCAACCATTAAAATTTTGAATGGAATATAGGTTGGTTTTAATCCAATTTTTTTGGAAAAAATGGACCGGTAGCTCAATGGAAGAGCAACAGCCTTCTAAGCTGTAGGTTAGTGGTTCGACCCCACTCCGAATCACCAAAATTTAAAATTATGAACAAAGGAAAATTATTCAAAACAGGTTGGGACAATTGGTTATTAAAAGTTAATGGTGTAACATATCCTATACACGAACAACACGAATTTTGGTTGAAAATGTTTGGTGAAGAAGGAAAAGAAATGAATTATGTTATTAAAAATAATGTTGCAATATTAAAAGCGGATGGCCCCGATACTCACCAATATTCACAGGATTAACGTTAGATGGCTTTGTGGCGAAATTGGTAGCACGCGAGGGACTTAAAATCCCTTGGACAGTAATGTCCGTGTCGGTTCGACTCCGACCAAAGTCACAAAAAAAGGTCAGAGTATTCTGACCTTTATTTTTTTAATTTAGATTAATTAATTAAG
>JALQTA010000161.1 GCA_023264145.1 Minisyncoccota bacterium
AAGATAAAGGTATATGCGAATATTTATTCTCTAAATAACAATGATCGCTAAAAAATTTAATCTGTTTATTTTAAAATTTGGTAGTTTATTGCATACATTATTCTTATTTCCTATATTGTATAAGGCAGATATACATCCAAATACCCCTATTTATTGGGCTTTTTTATTAAATCATGTTATGTTTACATATTTTTTATTTATTCGGGGGTGCGCCTTTGGTATTCGAAAAACAATTGACATAATTTCGCATGAAGAAGCCACAAAGGCTATACAAGAAGAATTAAATAAGAATAATTGAATTTGCGCCGATTTGATCTATTTTCTTGACATTTGATTCTCTTTGTTGTATTTTGGTATATATATTATATATATAGATATATATAAGAATATGAAAAAACTAGATAAAGAATTCGAAAGTGCTGGCTACAAATATAAACAGATACATAGAGAAGATATGTATGCAATATATGAGCGGCAACATTTTTCATCTGAAAAAAAAGATTACGAAGCAATTAGAATACAAAGTCATAATGGATATGAAATTGCTGGCAATAAAATAC
>JALQTA010000162.1 GCA_023264145.1 Minisyncoccota bacterium
CAGGATAATGAGCTGGTAACCATTCTGATTGTATATAGCGTATGGTGCTTACTGAGGCGGTATTACAAGCAAGTACAACCAGATTACACCCTTGTTCGAAAAGATGTTCTATTCCTGCTAAAACACAATCTTGAATTTGTTCGGGGGTTTTATCTCCTAGGGGTAGAGATTTGGTATCCTGATAGCATATATAGGGTTGTGTAGATATACGTGCAAAGATATCTGCTATCCGTTTTCCTCCTATACCGCTATCATAAAATCCTATCATAGTTGATGGAATATCTTATCAATGGCGGTATCTATTTTATTACTATTGGGTTCTGGATGAAATTCAAGTTCAGTATCGCTCACTTGTATGCGATTACTGGGGTTTGATTGTATACTATTGGATTTGATTTTTTGTATTTGTATCCATTTGGCAAAGGTGTTCCCTATATCTACTGAGGCATGATTCCAGATATATTCAATAATATATTTGACTCGATATGGCTGTATGGTACTCATATCGGGATATTCTCGCGGTATTGCATAGAGGTATAGGTTTTGTCTCCAGGAATT
>JALQTA010000163.1 GCA_023264145.1 Minisyncoccota bacterium
GGTGCCGGATGTCGGATTCGAACTGACGACCTACCGCTTACAAGGCGGTTGCTCTACCACTGAGCTAATCCGGCGCAAATGACATATTATATATTCAAGACACATAATATGTCAAGTATTCTTGGAGCGGGTAACGAGACTCGAACTCGTGACATCTTCGTTGGCAACGAAGTGCTCTACCAACTGAGCTACTCCCGCATAAATTCTTGCTAAGGCTACTTACACCACATAAGCCCCTTAGCCGGGCTGTCTACTCCGTCTACGTACTTTTCCATTTAGACAGGTTAGCGTCCCTGCCTTTGTGATTTCTCAAGTCGCCCATGAATAGCGGGCCTTGCGGCAGATCCAATGCGCCGTGTTCAGTATGGCAAGAACAATAAGCCCCCGTTTACTCACGGCTACGGGATGCCGGGTTATCTGGTGCCGGATGTCGGGATTGAACTGACGACCTACCGCTTACAAGGCGGTTGCTCTACCACTGAGCTAATCCGGCTAATTTCTAACTGTATCTATTATATGTTCTTTTTATTTAGCGGTCAACTATTCTGGTTGCCATTC
>JALQTA010000164.1 GCA_023264145.1 Minisyncoccota bacterium
ACTTTAGTCAAATTCAATCCGAACGGGATGATATTGACGCGCTTTATGAAGCTATTACTTCACCCATTAAAATTGCTGCAAATGGCTAATATTCATTTTTTGCGTAAGCTAGCATCCGACGAATTGCGTGATACTTTATTTTTTGCAACTGGCATTGTGCCAGTAAAAGAAAGAACAAAGAATAACGTTATGTTGCGGGCTGGCGATTTCGAAGTTAAAATCGTTACTAATAGAAATATTAGCATTAACGGTGATAAGTGTAAATCCATTCCTGAAGCTAAGTGGGTTATTCAGGATATGATCTGACCATAGCTCAGTTGGATAGAGCAACAGCCTTCTAAGCTGTGGGTCGCAGGTTCGAATCCTGCTGGTCAGGCCAATTTTTTTAGAAAGAATTATTATGAATCGATTTATTCCAGATACAACGTTTTTTATGCGTGAACGTGATGATACCATTGGTGGTGATAACCCATTTAAGTGGGTATTGAAAACATCAAAGGATATTTTCTTAAACAAACGTAGTGTTGTATTTTCATTGCCCGGTG
>JALQTA010000165.1:0-259 GCA_023264145.1 Minisyncoccota bacterium
GTGACATGTTGGGGCGTGATGGAATGCTACTATTGGTAGTATTATTGACGGTGGTTTTCTTGATTCCTGTTTCTATCCCTGGGGTGAGTACCATTTTTGGTGCAACAATTTTATTGATTGGGGTGAGTATTATGTTTGGATGGAATCTCTGGCTTCCTAAGCAATTTCTCAAAAAACAACTTCCCTCTGATTCTCTGAGAAAGGCTTTCTCTACTGGTCTCAAATGGTTTACGCGATTAGAAAAAGTGAGTAAACCTCA
>JALQTA010000165.1:269-539 GCA_023264145.1 Minisyncoccota bacterium
ATTGACTGAAGCTAGAGGTTCTCATATCATCAATGGATTTGCGATTGTGTTTGCTGCGATTTTGCTGATGTTCCCTTTTGGATTTATTCCCTTTAGTAATACCTTCCCTGCTATTGCCTTACTCTTCTATGCAATTGGATTATTACAAAAAGATGGAGTGAGTATTGTGTGGGGACATATATTTAGCTTGATTACTCTTATCTATTTTGGTATTTTGCTCTTCGGGGGAGGGTTTGCGATTATGCAAATTTTTAATTCTTTACAATAAAG
>JALQTA010000016.1:0-7561 GCA_023264145.1 Minisyncoccota bacterium
TTAAAGATAATCAAGCCCAAGAACCTTTTTATACCTTTAAAGAAATTAGTTCCACTAGTGAAGAAGGGTTAATGGGACTAGAATTAGATCCGGATTATCCAAACTCTCCCTTTGTATATGCGTCCTTTGCCTATCAAGAGAATAATCAAATGTTTGTCCGTATTGTACGACTTACCGATATCAATGGCAAAGGACAAAATCCCCTCACCATATTAGACAAGATACCAGCAGCCAGATTTCATGCAGGAACCCGACTTCGATTTGGGCCAGATCAAAAACTCTATATAACCACCGGAGATGCTACCACCAAAGACATCGCTCAAGACCTCAATTCACTAGGAGGTAAAATTCTCCGTATCAATAAAGACGGAAGTATCCCCGAAGATAATCCATTCCCTAATTCCTATATATACTCCTATGGACATCGTAATTCACAAGGAATAGATTTTGACCCTATTTCTGGAGTATTATTCTCTACCGAGCATGGACCATCTCTTTTTGATGGAGCCGCTGGAGGCGACGAATTAAATCGCATTCTCCCTGGAGAAAATTATGGATGGCCATTAGTTTCTCATACCGAATCCACTCCAGAAGCAATAGATCCCCTTCTTGTATTCACCCCTGCAGTAGCACCAGCCTCAGGAGTATTCTATACCGGAGATAAATATCCAGCTCTTCAGAATGCCTTTCTCTTTGGAGGACTTAGAGGAGAAGGAGTATTCGTCATATATTTAGACGAATCTCGCCAAAAAGTCACTTCTTATGAAAAATTAAATATCAATGAAGGGAGAATTAGAGATATTGCAGTATCTCCAGATGGATATATCTACTTTAGTACCTCTAATCGTGATGGGAGAGGAAATCCTACCGATAAAAGTGACCAGATTTTTAAATTAATACCATAAAGAAAAAAGCCCGGGCTAAGTAGCGCGGGCTTAGAACAGTTCTTCAGTAATCAATCACCGCGAGGCAAATCTTTCTCCAACTTTTGTAACACGAATTCAGGATTGAGTTCCAATAACTGAGAAGTCCCTCTCAGATTCCAACCATTGCCGGTGGGCGCGAATTGTCTTGGCAATGATTGAAGGATGCGCAGAACTTCTCCTCTTGTAAAAAAGGCTCTACCTGGTTGATTGGATGAACTAAACATTTGAATGTGGTAGCAACAAAGGACCTCACACACAATACTATATTCTCCCCCCTTTGTAAAGATACTTTCTCTTGGTATACTACCTATATATCCTAATAAAACTCCTATGTCTAGTATAGATATTACCACCTCATTATCTTCACTTCATCCAGATTGGAAACTTGCCGAGAATAATCAAATGCTTTCTCGACATATTGAGCTCAATACCTTTGCCGAAGCATTAGCTCTAGTAAATAAAATTGGAGACCTTGCCGAACAACAAGGACATCATCCAGATATTAATTTTGGATGGGGATATGTAGAAATCTATCTCACTACCCATGATATCGGACAGGTATCAGATAAAGATATTACCCTTGCTCAAGCTATAGATACCATCCACCTATAATTGATTATATTTTTGAATAGCTAATAAGAGTATCGTAACAAATACCAATATATTAATAGCTGCCCAAAAATCTGAACTAGGACTCACAACGATAGACACAAACCATATCAAAATAAAATATAGGACTGGATAAAATAATATAATTCCCACTAACTTATTTTTCCCAGTTATCTGATGATTTAATCCAAAATTTTTAGGTTTTTTATGATAAAAATCATGGATTTCTTGGAGAGCATCATTAGATTTAGTGGTATCAGTAGTGTTATCCTTCATATATTCTTTATTTACTTATCTATACTATATCATAAAATATATAATTTATCTTATTATTTCACCCTCATTTTGAGATAATACCCCCCTGTCAACACCCCTGTTTTGTCCGTATTTTTACCCTCAATAAATAGTATATATAAGCCAAAATAAGGCTTTTTTATTGACAAATTTATCCATTTATTGTATACTAATTTCGAATCTAAAATCATTAGACAAGGTTGATTTTGAATCAAAACATTCGTCTGTTTATTCCGTTTTGAAGTTCGAATTCCTTGTATTTAGTTAAGAATCCTATTAGTACGTCTGTTTTTCAATTATCCAAAAACCAGGTGACACGATTCATAAAAAATGCCACACGGCATACACAAGATAAAATAAGCTGGATTATTCTTACCGTAGTAGTAGGACTAGTCGTATTCAGCAATATATCCTATGCAGGAAAACTTCCTCTTGGGTCTACTCTTATGAGTGATACCAATTTAGGAGGTCCTCTTGACGCTTCTCTTGCATCTGTAGGAGTAGTACAAGGATCTGGTATATTAGGACTTCCTAGTGATGAAGCCTTATCTGCAGAAATTCCTGTAGTAGACTCTAATATTATTACCGGACTTAATGCATTAGAAGGATATTCTGAAGAAGAAAGCAATAAACCTGTAATACGAGAATATGTAACTCAAGAAGGAGATACCCTTGAGAGTATTGCACAACAATTCAATATTTCTATTGAAACTATTGCTATTGCTAATGGAATAAAGGATTTGAAACAAAATCCAGCACCTAATACTACCCTTAATATTCTTCCTCGTAATGGAATCAGAATAACCTTTAGAGATACCGACTCTCTTGCAGCACTTGCAGAAAAGTATAAAGTATCTGAGCAAATCATTCGTGACTATAATGTATTAGGACAAGATATTGCTTTAGGAACTACCCTTATTATCCCTGATGCTCAAGTACCAAGAGAAGAGAAACCTTTCCCTACTGAAGAACCTGTAGCAAAACCTGCTCCAGTCAGAAGAAATACTGCTCGTGTAGCATCAACCCCTGCTTCACTTCCTGCAAATGATGGATACTTTGCATACCCTACAACAGGAAGAAACTTTGGAACAATTCACTCTAATAATGGAGTAGATATTAGTAACTCTTGTGGAACACCTATTTATGCATCTGCAGAAGGGATCGTTACCACCTCACAAAATGGATGGAATGGAGGATATGGTAACTATGTCAAGATTACCCATCCAAATGGAGTAGTAACTCTTTATGGTCACCTTAGTACCCGAGATGTACAAGTAGGAGCCTCAGTTACCAAAGGACAATATATTGGAGCTATGGGAACTACAGGAAATTCAACCGGATGTCACCTTCACTTCGAAGTAAGAGGAGCACGAAATCCTTTAGCTCGATAATCTCCTCTCCCTTTTCATTAAAGCCTGTTCTCTTCTCTCGTAGATAAGAACGGGCTTTTTGATTATTAATATCTTCAAGCTCTGATCCCCCGCCCTGCGTGGCAACATGCGGGGCTTTTCTTTTAGATGAAAAAGTTATTTTATGAGTTTTTAGACATATATATAGTAATGTGGTATCTTAATACTATATATTAAATTTTATATCTATATCTATGCCTAAAATAGTTTTAAAAGATGGGTCCGAGTTTATTGTAGATCAAGATATTTTAGATGAAAATATTTTATCTGCAAAGCCTGATGAAATGATTCAATTAGGGAAAACATTCTTTAAAAAAAGCTCTATTGAAATAATTCATAGTGAAGATACACATGTCGAAAAAACCATTACTCCTAAAAGTAAAGATAAGGGTCATGTTGTTACTTCTCCTCAAAGGAAAAAATCGAAACCTAAATATATAATATCATCTCAGAATAAAAGAATAGGAACTTGGTTTATTTTTGCTCCAACTCTAACACTATTATTAATCTTTATAGTATTCATAATATCTAATGCAGTATTAGCATTTCTTTTTGAAGAAGGGATCAATACTACTGTATTTTACACACCTATACGGTGGTCTCTAGGCTTTTTAGGGTTGCTGAATTTTGTATCAATTCTTCCCCTTGCCATATTGGGATTTGCCTTACGTCATAAAAAAGAACTTGCACCAGGAGAAGACTATGACATTAGATCTGGATCACAAGAAGGAGAAATTCCAGATGAAATACGAGATTGGAATTGGGGTGCAGCTGCTTTTACTGGATATTGGTTGGCTTATTATAGTTCTTGGAAATCACTATTAATCATACCTCTCATGATTATACCTTATGTTAATATAATAGTTGCAATAATATTTGGTATGAGTGGGAATCAATGGGCTTGGCAGTCTAAAAAATGGGCTAATGTAGAAGAATTTAATAATGCTCAACGCAAATCATCATTTTGGGCCATTCTTACATTCATATTATTATTTATTTATTCGGGAATACTATCTTTTTAAAACAATAATTAAAGATAATACGTTGATAAAAAAACTTTTTCTTATTTTTGACTATCTAAAGCAGATTTTAGTAAGGATTTATTATATGAATGTGTTTTTTTATGCTCATCAATTTCTGACGGTGTCATAATTGCTTGTATTATTGGTAGATTATAATTAGTATTAACTTTATCTATAATCGCAATAGTTTCTTGAATATCTCCTGTAGTTGATGTTTCTGAATCGAGTTTTATATAAGAGTTTCCTAAAGCAATATCATCTTCCCCTACACGTCTCATCTGTTCTTTACCATCGTAACAAGATAATGACGTTGTCTCCCAATCATATTCATAATTAATACAGTCAATTTCTTCTGCTGCATCAACTGTTAATTGGCCATCATTAACTAAGCCTGTACCTATTTCTTGATATGGAACAAGATCACTATCTGTTATATTATTAACATATTCTGTAGCTTCTTCTTGACTCACTCCAGTATCTTCTGCAAAATTATTAATTACATCTTGTTGGGTAAATGTGTAAGCTGTACCCCCTAATACAAGTGTTATGACACCCCCTACTAAAAACTTTTTAAGATCATCCATAATAGTATAAATATTAATTATATTTTTAGTATATACTTATATTAAAAAATGTAAATCATCTTCAATACACATACGCACTCCACGCTTGGATCTGACTAGGAGTCAAATTATTGGCTTGAGAGGAGACATCATCCAGTACTGAGGTTTCAAATGAGACTTGCTCCCCTATTTCTAGGCTTTGCTGATAATAGATATTCTTGAGCGCAGTCTCCATAAAGACTTTTTGTTCAGCAGATAATGTTAGCTCATTTTCTGTGGTATAGGCTTCTATGGCTTTACGAGCTAAATGAGTAACTCCATCTCCTGATTCAGCACTGAAGGTATATTCTGAAGGTTTTTCTTTTACGACTTCAGTAGATATATCGGGAACTTCTCTTTCATAAACAGTGTCTATAATAGTAACTGGTGTATTAGATGAGATATTTGTAATAGGTGATAATTTATAATTACCAGAACTAAATACCATATACATACTTCCCAAAGTACTTATAAATAGGACTAGTACTGTGGTTGGTACCATTAAATGCTTAATATGAGCCCAAATACGCCGTATTTTAGTAATATATAGTTTATTGGGGTGTGTATACTTAGTGTCATGCTCTTTTAAAAACTTTGTAGCTTCTCTGATATATTGCATATATGATACAGCACTATATAAAATCCATATCAACATAATTGATACATTGAAGTTAAATAAATACTCTCTTCTATAAACTAAAGCTATTAGTACTGATATTGTATATATCCAAGAAAACAATAAACCTATTCTCACTACTCTACGAAATTCAATACTTACCCCTTGTATTCCTACTCCTGCTGTATGTTATATTCTTTTTGTTATTGGATATTTTACTACGGAAAAAGATTCTTCCTTTGTAAAATTCCATATGAAACAATCTCTGACTTTATTAGTATTTTCTGTTGTACTGAGTATGATCGGAATTATTCCTATTCTCGGTTGGCTTATTGCTTTCTTTGGTGGTATTCTGTGTATTGTTCTCTTTATTATTGGTATTATTAATGCTCTTGGAGGGAAAGAAAAAGAACTTCCTATTATTGGGAAATACGCTGATATTTTTAGTCTTTAAGAAGTTTTCTCGCGATACTGTAGGGCTTCTGCAATATGATGAATCTGTATATTCTCTGCTTGTGCTAAATCGGCGATAGTTCGGGATAATTTAAGTATACGATTATAAGCTCGAGCGGATAAGTTCATTTTTTTGATAGCTTGAGTGAGAAGTTCTTGAGATTGTTTATCTACGACACAGATACTTTGAATTTGTTTAATATTCATTTCACTATTGGTTTTGATTCCCATATCTTTAAACCGAGTTTTTTGTATTTCTCGGGCTTTTTCTACTCGTTTACGAATTGACTCTGATGACTCTTCTCGCGTTTCTGAGGGTTGTATGAGCTCTTCGGTTTTTACTTTTTCTACCTGAATCAACATATCTATTCTATCGAGTAATGGTCCTGAAATTTTTTGCTGATAGCGGACAATTTGAGCTTGGGTACAAATACATTCTCTGTCCTTATCGGTTAGATATCCACAAGGGCAAGGATTTTGGCTGGCAATAAGCATAAAGTCAGCAGGGAAGGTAAGAGATCCTTGTGCTCGAGAAATGGTAATAATTCTATCTTCTAGGGGTTGCCGTAAACTTTCAAGTACTAATCGTGGAAACTCCGGAAATTCGTCCATATACAAGACTCCTCGATGAGCGAGACTAATTTCTCCTGGTTTAGGAAAACTCCCCCCTCCGATTAAAGAAATGGACGATGCGGTATGATGTGGGGCTCGAAAGGGTCTATTCAGAATCAATGGTTGCTCATCACTCAGATTTCCTGCAATACTATAGAGTTGAGAAACTTCTAATACTTCATCTCGATCCATCATCGGTAATATGGTGGGTATGGTTCGAGATAATAAGGTCTTCCCAGCTCCTGGTGGGCCACTCATCAACACATTATGAGCTCCTGCTGCTGCAATTTCTAAAGCTCTTTTGGCGAGCTTTTGTCCCCGAATATAGGACATATCTATATCACTCACAATAGGTTGTGGTTCAAAATGATAATGAGGTATAGGCTTAATCGTATAGGATACTTGGGGATTAAAATGATCAATCAGTTCTTGTATATGTTGTATTGCGAGTATGTGGATGTTCTCTACCAGGGAAGCTTCATGAGCATTAGCTAAAGGGATAATCAAATATGGTATACCCTGACTTTGGGCATACTTTGCAATAGGAAGTACTCCTTGTACTCCTCGTATGGATCCATCAAGGCCTAATTCGCCGAGTATAATATATTCTTGCTCTGAAAATTGAATCAGTTCTAAGGCTTTGAGTATCGCCATTGCCATGGGCAAATCATATCCTGTTCCAATTTTTTTAACTTCAGCTGGGGCAAGATTCAAAACAAATCGTTTTTGTGGTAATACAATTCCACTATTTTTGAGTCCTAACCTGATACGTTCTTTGGCTTCATTAATTGAGGTATCCGGAAGTCCAACAATCGTTATGCCAGGTAATCCCTGAGTCATATCAACTTCAATATTTATGATTTGTCCGTTTAACCCTAGAGTGGAAGCTGACTGCACTCGGGATAACATAGTGTTAATCTCTAATTGGCATAATAAGATAGAAGAAGTCACTCATATCGGGACTCTTGAGTATAACAGGAGAGTCCGTATCATTGATATGGAATTGTATAGTGTGATC
>JALQTA010000016.1:7571-12111 GCA_023264145.1 Minisyncoccota bacterium
CAGCAGATAATTATAATTAAAGGCAATTGACAGTCCCGCAGGTCCTGTAATATTAACCGGAATTTTGGTTATATTAGCCCCTATCTGAGAATCCGATGAACTAATAGTCAAAAGTTTATCCTCTTGCATGGTTAATTTGACATCATGTACGGTATTTTTAGAAAATACTGAAGCTAATTTTATAGCCTGTACTAATTCTTGACTATCGACATCTACAACGGTGTTAAAAGATTGGGGAATAAGTCCTTCATATTGAGGGAAATTTCCTTCAATCAGTTTTGAAACTATTTCAACGGTATCTGCAATCAGATGCATTTGGGAATTTCCAAATTGTAAGGTTACTTCCCCATCTTCAATAGCATCAAGTACGCGAATAATCTCAGATACGGTTTTACTCGGGATAATTAAAGAGAAATTTTCTGAGTCAGGACTAGAAAGAGTAATACGTTTTTCACTTAATCGAAATCCATCTGTTCCTACAAAAATTAATTCTTGTGCTTTTTTGGCAATATACACTCCTGCAATTTCTGGGCGGAAATCATTTTTGGGAAGAGCCCCATATACGGCTTTGAGGGATTGTTTTAATTCTGCTCCACTAACGACAATTTGTTTATCTGCTTCGATATGAGGAATAGGAGGGAATTCATCAGCAATAATTCCTTTAAAGTCAGCAGTAATATCGGTACCTTGTTCTATGGTTAGCTGATCATCTACAACACTGAGATTTAATTTATCCTGAGGAAGATTTCGAATATAGGAGAGTAAGGTATCTTGAGGAATACAAATAGATCCTTCTGCTTCTTCTTTTCCTCTAATATGTACTCTTATCCCTATTTCTAAGTTAGTAGAGCTAATCGTTAAAGATCCTTTACTTCCTTGTAATAAAAAAGTTTGTAATACCGGCAAGGTGGTTGCTCGAGATGAACTTTGACGAGCAATGGTTAACCCTTTTAATAGATTTTCTTGCAAACACGTAAATTTCATATCTTCTCTATCTTATCTATTTCTATATACTTATTATATAACTTCTCTTTTCTTTTTACTAGGTTTTTGTATTTTTGGTCTTTCCTTATATAAAGTATAGTAGTAGATAGTAGTATGTGTGGAAAAGCTGAAAACTCATTTTTAATGGCATAAATACTTGCTGTCAAGTGGGGATATCATTTGGGATAAGTATTGTGAATAGATGGGGATAAGTGATGGTGAATATAATCTGTGTGGAATACTCTGATGTTACCCACATTATTATTCACAGTAATATCTATCTTTTAGATAATTTATACACAGGTTATTCACAATAGATTTAATTATGAATGAGAGATTGTCTCCTTTGGAGGAAGTACCCGTAGGGGGAGGGTGGATAAATAGTAATCTCTATATAATAGTCTTATAAAAAATAACATACTTTTAAATCTTTCCACCCCCGTCTTTCAAACACCCCCTCCAATTACCTCAGATAGTTAAAAAGGGAGACACAATACTATATACCTTAGGAAAATACTACGAAGAAGCAGGATTTTCCTCATTATAGAGTTTATTTTTGATTAAGGTAATATCTTGTTCTAAACTATAATTATTAGTTAGATCCTTTTTGATTTTGTTCCAGGCATGCATAACGGTACTATGATCTTTACCTCCTAAGAGTTCTCCAATATTAGGGAAGGTTAATTTGAGTTCTTCTCGAATCAGATACATACTAATTTGGCGAGGGAAGGCAATATCTTTTTTACGACTTTTGGAAAGAATATCTTCTTTTTTGATATTAAAGTGTTCAGCTACGGTATCCATAATAGAGTCAGCAGTGACAATTCTCTGCGAGTGAATTTGTCCCCCTTCAATGAGTTTATCCACAAGTTCTGGAGTAACCTTGGTACCGAGAAGCTGTACACGGGCAATAATTTTATTGAGAGCACCTTCTAATTCCCTGACATTACTTTTTATTTTATCTGCAATAATATAGATAATAGCATCATCAAGATTGAAATTCTTTTGAATACATTTACTTTTCAAGATAGCAACACGAGTTTCGAATTCAGGAATTGCAACATCGACAATCATTCCTCCTTCAAAACGAGACTTTAATCTATCATTTAAGGTTTTGATAGCACTTGGTGGTCTATCACTAGTAAAGACAATTTGTTTATTATGGGCATAGAGTTCATTAAAGGTATTGAATACCTCATATTGAGTGGCTTCTTTCCCTCCGATGAATTGAATATCATCAATAATCAATAAATCTACCGCCCGATGACGAGCTTTAAAGTCCTCCATTCTTCCATTTTTGAGAGAAGTCATCAGGTCAGAGATAAAGACATCTGAGGTTACATAAAGAATATTTTTATTATTCTTGACGAGATGATTAGCTATTGCTTGGATAAGATGAGTTTTCCCAAGTCCCACCCCTCCATAGATAAAGAGTGGATTATATCGAGTACCCGGTTCATTAGCTACGGATTGGGCGGCTGCATGGGCAAGTTCATTGGACGATCCTACAATAAAGTTATCAAAGGTGTAATTATCTTTGAGTAAAGCCGTTCCACTTGGCTTGGCTTGTGCAAAGGTATAAGAGGTATCAGTGTTAGGAGTATTTTCTTGAGAAGGAGTGGATGTTTTATTATCAAGTTTCGCTTTACTTTCTTTTAATTCTTTATCTTTAAGATTAATAACTGATTGAATTGCTTTTGGTGAGGCTTTTTGAGTGCTTTGGACGACATATTTGACTCTTTTGATGGAGCCGGTAATCTTTTGAATAGAGTTGAGAATAGTAATGTTAAATTTATTCTCAAGCCAATCTCGAGTAAAGGCACTCGGTACACAAATAACAATTTCCTTATCATCCATGCTGATAGGATAGGTGTTTTTGATCCACGTATTAAACTGAGGTTTGCTAATATTAAGTTCTATTTCCCCTAATACTGAGTTCCAAACTCTTTGTTTCTCGTCCATTGCAATCGTCTAATTGATGTGTTGATAATCTGTGGATAAGTTGATTTTATTATACGCTATGGATTAAATTTTGCAAAGAGATTGGGATATATTGGCTATAATACACTAATATTAAGTTATTTCACTTTCATTTCACTTAATATAGCAAGATATATTTTGACATGATATATAAAGGGTGATATAACCTATGTGAACTCAATCGATTAGCTATCAGCTAATCAAAACAATGGCACTTTTACAACAAATTCCTTCGGAATTTAAAGAATATCTTGTTTCTTTCCTTGTTCACACTCATCCTACCGACAAAGATAATCTATATCATAATATTTTCCATAGCTTTGAGGTGCTAGAGTTGGTAACCCATATTCTTAAGCACGTTGATACTTTCGATAAATGGGAGATATTGGTTCAAGTTGCGGCTCTCTTTCATGACCTTGATCCAGAGAGACAACCGAATACTCCTCCCAGTGTCGCAAGAACGCTACATTATCTAGAACATAATTCTGATGCAAATTCTATCATCAGATTTCTCTGTGACTTATTCGGGTTTAATCCACAACAGGTCAATACCTTGATACTGGCTACTGATTATAGTGAGAATCCTGAAGAAAGAAAAAGAAAATGGGATTTATTCTGTCAGGAATGTCTGATTCACTTTAAAGAGGTTAATACCGCAATACTTCTAGGAAGAATATTGGCATATGCCGATAAAGCGGCAACACAGATATTATTACCCGTGAATGTTACAGCACAGCGAATAAAGGGATTAGCCTTTGAGTTGAGAACGTTGAACAATTCTCAACATCCAACGGATACAGAGATGTGGGCGGGGACATCCTCATTTATCACCTCTGAGTTGATTGATAATGATATGTTTCACTACTTACCAGTTAATTACCGGAGAAGATTAGAACAAAACAGAATATTTTTCACCGAGTTTATCTGAGGATTTATTCTCCTCTTTCAATCTTAGCTACCCCCGTTGTGGCTAAGATTTTTTATTTAAGAGGATATATGGATAATTAATTTTACTTTGAAAATTATAAAAATAACTCATGCAAGCATGAGTTATGTGAAGTATTGTGAATGTTGTGTGTTATTAATATGAAAAATAGATTCGGGAATCATTATAATCTATTAAGATAGGACTCACTCTTTTTAGTAAGTCTACCCCCATAATTCCGTCACATCTTACATCATGTTCTTTACAAGGTATTTGAACATATGGTAAGTTTTTTATATAGACTTTACAATTATCTATATAGATTGCACTACCATCAACACAGGTGAATCTAATCCTAGATATATGAATTATATCACCATCATTATGGCTCTTAAAATAATCTGAAAAAACGACCGTGTTAGTAGCACCTGTATCTACAAACATTCTGAACTTCTTATTGTCTAATATGATATCAATAAAAAATAAATCTTGTTCTCGTGCTGATAAAATTTCAACGAACATCATCTTTCTCTAAATAAAGACCTTTGGTTTAATAACACTATATAGATATTTTGTCAATAATATTTACTATTCAATACATCTTGACTTTATCCTAAATATTGAGTATAATAGGCAACAAGTCTATCGTTA
>JALQTA010000166.1 GCA_023264145.1 Minisyncoccota bacterium
ATCTTTTGAGCTTCGGAATCTTTCATTGCCTTCTTGGTATGATCACCACTAGTAAACTCTTTCTGCTTTCGCAAAGCCTTTTGTAATCGAGACTTCTGAGCATCTGACAATGTTGTCTTCGGAGTTACATTACCACCTGTAGCATCAGCGTCCATACTCGATCCACCGTCATCATCTCCTTCACCATCACCTTCTCCATCCATTTGCATTTGCCCATCGGATCCACCTTGCTCTTCATCTTCTTCATCGGACTCTTCCATATCAACATCACCATTCTCAATATCCTTAATCAATTGATCCAACTCTTCGTCAGTCATCTCCTTCGTACTATCCTGCGGTTGAGTTTTGTTATTGCTATTAGGATCAGCAACCTTATTAGCTTGCTCTACCGCGAACTGAATAATATCATATACTTCGCGAGCCACTAAAATTACATCCTGGGTAGACTTCAATCTATCAATCTTCGATAGGTTGATTACATTCCATATTCTACGAAGATACTTAAGTGCATTTAAGTTCCTATTAGGATT
>JALQTA010000167.1:0-240 GCA_023264145.1 Minisyncoccota bacterium
CGTTTGTTCAAAGTACCATTGTCCAACCACCGGCATTATTAATGATGAAATTGACATTAACAATATGATTAAAAATGTTTTTATTGATTTGTTCATCTTATTCTGATTTAAAGGTTAGCCTTCAATGTTTTCTTTTTCAAACTCGGGGTCATAATATCCTTGCTTATACCCTCTATCCCAAGCATTATCTATCTGCTCCTTCTCCATTTCTTTGGCTTTTTCCCAATCTTGTTCGTAAAT
>JALQTA010000167.1:250-528 GCA_023264145.1 Minisyncoccota bacterium
TATTGCTCTTGTAACCATTCTACCGCTGATAATGTAACTGTTGTTATTTCAAATTGATTTAATGGTTTATTAATATGCCCACCCATTCCAATACTTGTAGTAAGTGTTGCTTTATTTGTTTTTTCTTTCATCTTATTCTGATTTAAAGGTTAAAACTAGTCCTAAGATTGCAATTAAGAAAGCATTGCTCCCAAAGCTAACTGATAAAAAACTAAAGTGGATATTACCTTCTTTGCTTTTCTTAAACTGTGTTCTAACTTCTATTTTCATTGTTCTTG
>JALQTA010000168.1 GCA_023264145.1 Minisyncoccota bacterium
TACCTCAGCCTGTATATCTAAACCTTCTTGCTTCGCAAATGAAATCAATTTATGAATACCTTCCTGAGAAGAATCTACAGCAGTCACATCAAAGGTATTCTGTGCCAGAAAGAATGCATTTCTCCCCTCTCCACAACCCAAATCCAGTACTTTAGCATGAGGAGGAATAACCTCAACAGTATTTACAACAAATTTATGAGGCTTTAATCCCCAATAAAACTCTTTATTGATATATTTTGAATCATAACTCATATAGTAAGTATATATTATATACAATTATTATACTAATTTGTAATTATTGATAATTTACATTATGAGATACACCTAGCTTTCAATTCCTACCACAAAAATATACTTACTTTTCAAAAATAAGCAAAAGATCTAGTCTTCTAATTGTTTTACAAATTGTCTTGCAGCTTTGAGTTTTGTGTCATTTTTCAAGTCTTTTGTTAAAACCTCGCTAACCCATTTAGGTCCGTGATTGCCAAAGCTTTTTACAAAACTTTCAAGCTCACCGACCTCAAGT
>JALQTA010000169.1 GCA_023264145.1 Minisyncoccota bacterium
TGGGGGAGGAATGAACCCAGCCTTGCTCATTTCCCTCGAGGCTCTAGAAGATGCCACACTAGGGGTGGGTGAGGAAAGTGGTAATGCTGATGAAAGTGAAGCTCCTGCTGACAGCCTCGCGAGTGCTGCTTCTCTTCTTGCTTGATTCTTCTGGGCGTATTCGAATGAAACCCTAGAGTTGACGGATCCCCCTGGTGATAGCATCTGCCGCGAGAGCCTTGCCCTTTCAGCTGTGGGGGTTGCTAGCGCCTCCTTCTCTTGGAGTGCAGCCTGTTGCTGCTCCTGCATCTGCCGGAGTCTGCGTTCCTCTTCCTTCGCTGCATTCTCTTGTACACCTTGTCTTGATTGTTGCTCCCTCTGTTGAGCGCGTTTTCGCTCCTCTTCCTGCGCCGCTTCAATTTGCAAACGCTGTTCGCGAAGCCGTCTCTCTTCTTCTTTCTTGGCTTCGTCCTCAAGATGCTGCTCTTTCTTGAGGCTTGAAGCTTCAGCCAGATGCTGCTGTTTCTTGAGGCTTGCAGCTTCATTG
>JALQTA010000170.1 GCA_023264145.1 Minisyncoccota bacterium
AAACCATTTAGTTTTATTATCTTGTGGGGTTTGATTTTGCCCTTGTGAGACTACTTTATTAGTTTTAGGTGTATTGACTACTCCGTCTGTGTCATCGTCAGTCACAAGCCCTAATATTGCAGTCAATGTATATCGTCTTGCATATGTGATTGCGGCTCCCATAGACTGACTAGCATTCATACCTTTTAAGATTTCCGTGGACAAAGTCAATTTAGATGTAATTGTCTCGCCTTCAGTGTTGAATAATGTACACACTATATCTTGTCCGTCAAAGGTGTGAGTGTATCCCAGCCCCTGAACTGTTAATTCAGGAGCTATAGTTTCAACTACATTGTCAAAAGAAGCATAGCTGTAATTATAACCTTTAGCGTCTTTATTTACTTTTCTAAGTTTATTCTGAAATTGTAATAGTTGCCCGTATATTTTGCTCATAATGTTTTTTATAATTGTTTATAATTCTCGATAATATCTTGTTCAGTTATAATTTTAGCCTCAACTAATTGCTCATATGTTGTA
>JALQTA010000171.1:0-244 GCA_023264145.1 Minisyncoccota bacterium
TCTCTAAATCGGTTCTTTCTAGGTTAGTTCCGTATTTCTCAAGTCCCTTCTCGCTACGTTCTGCGATTTGGTGCAGTACCTGAATAACTATTCTATCCGTTTTCATCTTATTCTGATTTATTTTTTTTACTCGTAAACCATTTTCCACATTCATTACACAAATACTCTGATACATCTAACATACCAAATAATGAATAATCCATGTTAAAATGAATATTTTCTGATTCTCCACAATTTGGACAAC
>JALQTA010000171.1:254-515 GCA_023264145.1 Minisyncoccota bacterium
TAATTAAGTATTGTATTAATTGACTTTGTTAGCATTTCTGGTGTTTGTGTAAATTCCTCTACATTTCCTAATCTCCATTCTTGAAAATCTTCTAATACCATTACTGCTATATCTATAGGTAGTTCTTCCATCTTATTCTGATTTAAAGTTGTTCAATTAAGTCATTGTAGTATTTTTTCGCTTCTAAGAGCCTTTCTTTCACTTGGTCAATGTTAGCCTCATTTAACTCTACTAAAAACGTTCTAACACGCTTATTTTCGC
>JALQTA010000172.1 GCA_023264145.1 Minisyncoccota bacterium
CCTATGCTGGGTGCTCCCAGTTACCCGCGGAATGACACAGTCCGGAACGTCTCCGCATATATTTATTAAGTGGCAAGTAGTGTGTTTTGTTATGGTGCCGATTGTCGGGATTGAACTGACGACCTACCGCTTACAAGGCGGTTGCTCTACCACTGAGCTAAATCGGCATGGACTCGGCGACAGGACTCGAACCTGCATATAACGGATTTGCAATCCGGGCCCTCACCATTCGGGTCACGCCGAGTTAAATTTGTTTATTACGAATGCACTGCTCAAAAGTATCCCACAGCTTATTAAACTTGACCTCGTAGATTTGTTCCAAACCTAGCATATAGTTTGCTCGCTGATCTTCATCCAAGTTTTCCTGAGCGTGGTAGAAATTCTGAATGTCTTTGGTTACATTCCAGCACTCCATAATTTCTTGTTCCAAGTCAAAGCGGTCTTTTTGTTTAAATAGTGTCATTTTAGTTGCTCAATACAAATTTAAGTCGGTCGGCTGCGTAAGTTGCTGCAA
>JALQTA010000173.1 GCA_023264145.1 Minisyncoccota bacterium
TCAACAGAGATATTCTCTCCTAAAATTGAAGTAGCTGGAGGAGTGATTGAAGCACAGCATTTGATTCAAGAACACCTTCTTTTGTCTGAGAAGTTGTACAATAGATTGATCTCAGCTGGTGTTGCTCGTGAGCAAGCCAGAATGATTCTTCCGATGTGTACTAAGACGAAAATTCATATGACGGGTTCTATTCGGAGTTGGATACACTTTCTTGAACTTCGTGACGACGAACACGCTCAGAAGGAGATTCAGCTTGTGGCTAAAGAAGTGAGGTCGTGCCTTTCGAAGGAGCTTCCAATCATCTTTGGTAATGATTAAATAATGATGCATATCTCATGCATTAAGCTCCTTTAATGAACTTAATGCACTATATTTCGTTCATGCTCCCGTAGCTCAGTTGGATAGAGCAACAGCCTTCTAAGCTGTCGGTCCTTGGTTCGAGTCCAAGCGGGAGTACAAAATTAAATTCAATGCCTAATCTATCGTGTCAAGACTGCGGAAAAGAAAAG
>JALQTA010000174.1 GCA_023264145.1 Minisyncoccota bacterium
CTGCTCAATGGTAACGAGCTTCTCGAGCTCTTCCGGTCTCTGCATCTCCATCTGTACCTGCGCGATGCGCTGCTGGGCGGCCATCGGATCAATGCCGCCGGCTTGCGCAAGAACCTCAATCTGACCGATCAACGACTGGATCTGCTGAAGCACAGACTGGCGGGCCTTCTGAGACACGTGTTCCATGATGTGCGCGTAGAACGTGCCCATAACCTGCGGTGACGTAGACACCAGCGGGGTCTTCATGAACATCAGGTGCATCTCGATATGCAAATCGTGGTCCTGTTCCGGGAACGTCTGCAACAGTTCGCCCATCAGCGCGCGAGCATTCTCGATTGCGGGATCGAGGGGCTGCGGCTCCGGGGGAGGCGGCAGGATCTCATCGATGTTCTGGACCTCTAGGGCTTGATACATCCGGCGGTACGCTGCATGCAGGTTGTGCATCTGCGGGTTGGACTGGGCCAGTTGCAGCTGCGTCTGGGCAAGCGTGACGCGCTGGGCCATCGA
>JALQTA010000175.1 GCA_023264145.1 Minisyncoccota bacterium
CGGGAAGTAATCAGATTCAGCGTGATGCGGGATTTGATATTGTTACTTATCCAGATGGTAATAGTATTGTAACGGGGACATTTGCATCTGGGACTATTTTTGGAGAGGGAGAAGTAAATGAAACTCAAGTATTTTCTAATACTATAACTAGTGCTGGAATCTTTATTGCAAAGTATAATTCTGGGGGTGATTTGATTTGGGTAAAGCATATTAGTCAAAGTAATGGATTATCCTATTCTGGTGGCGGTGGCTTTGGAATAGCTGGATTGGGTGATGGAAGTAGTGTGGTAACGGGTAGTTTTTGGGAGAATACTCCTTTTGGACAGGGGGAGGCCAATGAAACAACTCTTACCAGCGTAGGCGACAGAGATATGTTTATTGTAAAATACAATGCAGATGGGGAGTTGGAGTAACTTGCAGAAAATGGCTATATATGATAGGGTAAATGGGCTATAAATTGACTTAATATGGATATTATTCGGCTTTTTTACGAATATTTTGAAT
>JALQTA010000017.1 GCA_023264145.1 Minisyncoccota bacterium
TCTTTTTCTCATATTTCTTTGCTGATTTTTGTATTGTTGCCATATGAGTTACATTTCTTCTAATGTCTCTATCGTCAATAATGACAATCCTTGTTGTAATATATCTGCAGCTCTTTGTACTAAATAAGCTCTATCGTTTTTTATTTGCTCATCAGACTCTTTTAAGATAGGGGTGGAATGATAGTAGGAATTCAGTAATTCTGCTAATTCAAAGATATAATGAGCAATATATGATGGATCATATTCACGCGCTGAGTGGTCGCGTACTTCATTAAATTTAGCTATTTTCATAATAATACGTTTTTCTATATCACTATATATTACATCTTGATTCCAAATAGGTTCCTGATTATATTTTCTTAACACAGACTGAATACGTGCATAGGTATATAAAATATAAGGACCAGTTTTACCCGATAACTGTATCGAAGAATTAATATCAAATATCATATCTTTTGTTGCCGAAGTTGAAAGAATATAGTATAGATAACTCGCTCGAGCAATACGATGAATACGATTATATATATCTTCTTCTGTAAGCTGAGTATCCTGAAAATAGGTTTGCTGAATACGTTGTTCAATTTCTTGAATCAAGTCATCGGCATTTACCACAGTACCTTTTCTTGAGCTCATTTTTCCACTTGGTAAACGGAACATTCCATAGCCTAAATGATATAGGGTTTCTTGTGGGATACCTAATTGTTGGGCTATTGCGAATAATTGTTTAAATTGTAAATTTTGTTCAAAAGCAGTAATATAAATCAATGTATCAGCTCCCTTACATAAAGATTCCCCAAATAATCTATAATAGAGTAATGCAATATCTTGGGTGATATACAAGGCGGTTCCTTGTGGTCGTAATAATATCTTATTGGGGAGTCCAAACTCTTCTAAATCAGCATAAATATATTCTTCTTCAGGATGTTTTTTAAATATTCCTCTTTCTAATCCATCTAAAACAATATCTTTTCCTTCCTGATAAATATCTGATTCATAGATATCTTCATCAAAGGCAGTCCCGAGCTTCGCATATGTCTCTTTTTGCCCGTCTATTGCCCAGTTACGAAGCTTTAACCATAAATCATACCAGTACGTATCTCCAGCTTCCCATTTGGCTAAAATATCTTGAGCCTGAGGTATTAATTCTGGCTGAGTAGTTGCACGTTCTTCAAATTCAATATAAAGCTGTCCTACATAGTGATCTGTTTTGATAGTAGGCTCTTCATCTCGATGAAACATATCATATATGAGCATCATCTTTGCAATGGCAATTCCCCTATCATTAAAGATTTCCGTCTTTATGATATGATGGCCCTGGCTTCGTAAAATTGCCGTCAAGGCTTCACCTAAGGCAATATTTCGCATATGTCCTAGGTGAAGAGGTTTATTAGTATTAGGGGAGGCAAATTCAAGAGCAATTTTTTTCTTCTCTGGTGAACTTATTGGACTATTCCCAACATGCCAAGTTAAAGAACTCAGCTTAATAAATATATTAAGATAACCACCTACAACCACTACTTCCTGTATATAGTCTATGGGTGATATATGAGATTGTAATTGATGTGCAATATCTTGCGGGGATTTTTTGAGATTTTTTGCAAAGGCAAAGCAAGGTATGGCTAAATCACCAAATTGTGGATCAGGATATTCAAATTCAATAGGTATATCACCTTCATATTGAAACAATTCCTGAAATATCTTTCGGATCTGCCCATCCAAATCACTTCTTATCCTCTCTAATTGCATACTATTAAAATAGCTTGATAATATCTCTTGCGGTTACTAGTAGCATTAATAGCATTAGTATACTATAGCCTATTAGGTGAAATTTATTTTCTAATGATTGACTTACTGGGGATCTCTTAATCCATTCAATGATCACAAATACTATTCTTCCTCCATCTAATGCTGGGATTGGAAGAATATTGAATAAGGCAAGGCTGGTACTAATGAGTCCAATAAATGAAATAATATACACCAGTCCTAAATCTTGGAAATCTCCTACAATTTGTACAAGCCCAACTGGTCCCGTCACTTCTGCTTCAGGAGGCAGAGGAGCACGAGTAAAGAGACTCATGATCATTTGGCCTAATATAGATAATGTAGTCGTAATAATTACATATATACGAAGGAAAGCAGTTTGTACTGATTCAACAAATGATAATTGTTGAAGACCCGTTAATTGTATAGTAATACCCGTAGGACCTTGTCCTTCTGGAGGATTATCTCTGATCTCTACTTCCTTGGTCAGGGTTTCATCTCCTCTCTGTACTACAATATCAATAGTCTCTCCTCTACTATCATCTATTACCTGTGATACTTCTGCTTCTGTGACTACCTTAATTCCGTTCATTTCTTGAATTTCATCACCAAATCGTAAATCAGCTTTTTCAGCAGGAGAATCTGGTACAACACTCGTAATCATGGTTCGAATATTACTATATTCTTGTGTTTTGATATCCTCATCGGTTATCGCAACTTGTGTTCCTAACATTCCCACAATAGTAAAGGCTATCACTGCAATAATCAAATTCATAATTACTCCAGCTGATAAAATAGCAATTCTTTGCCATGGTTTTTTGGACGCAAAAGACTGAGGATTGTCACGATTATCTCCTTCTTCCCCTAATAATTTAACATATCCTCCAATTGGTAACAGATTGATATTATATTCTGTATCACTGCCTTTAGGTTTGAAACCCCAAATTTTAGGAGGTAATCCAAATCCAAATTCTTCTACTTTCACTCCATTCCAGCGAGCAACAATAAAGTGACCAAATTCATGTCCAATGATAACAATTACCAATATACCAATAAATAATAATAGAGTAGCAATCATACTTATATTGTCATTATTTGAGTTTCTTTTTTCTTAGCAACGGTTTCTAAATTTGTCTGATACTCTTTAGTAAGAGCATCAATTTGTTCAAAGTCTTTATATTGTTCATCCTCAGAAATTTCCTTATTCTTTAGTTGATTCTTAACTTCATTACGGATTTCATCACGAATTTGACGTAATGCTGTTTTAAAGTCCTCAGCTTTATGATTTAATTCTTTCACTAAAGCAATTCTTCTCTCTTCAGTAGGCACTGGTACAACTAATCTTACTCCGGCGGATTCAGAGATCGGATTGAGTCCTAAATGAGTTGCTTGCTGTAAGGCTCGTTCTATACCGGGTATACTTGACTTATCCCAAGGACTTATCAAAATCACTCGAGGTTCTGGTATACTAATGGATGCTATTTGTTTAATAGGACTTGGTGTTCCGTAATAATCAACCAGAATGTCAGCCACAAGGTCTATACTTGCTTCTCCTGTTCTTAAAGACTGTAATTCTTTTTGAAAAGCATCTATTGTTTTTTGAAATTGTAATTTAATATCACTTGCATTTACCATATAAAATATTAGTTAGTTCCTATATATAGTATATCACTTTTTTCTCTATCTATTAAGAGTGTCGTGATGTTTTTTACTGTTGAGGATAAATCACTGGTATTCCAACTCTCTCCTCTAGAAGAAGAGGTGTATAATACTGAACCAATAGTATAATAGATTACATTTGAGTCAGCTGGCGCAATAGATATATTTCTGACTGCTAGAGATGAGTTTGGGGTTAAAATACGAAGATTTTCCCAGGTTTTCCCTCTATCTCTACTTCGAATAATTTCACCACTACCACCAATATATATTTCTTGTCCATTATTAGGGTTAATAGCAAATGAAGTAATTTGTGAACCCGTAACCGCTTGAGGCCTTAATTTGGGAGTTGATTCTTCAAAGTTAAATCCACCATCTTGACTAATATAAAGACGAGTAACCCCTGAAATAATCACAATCTCTGGATTTTGAGGATCTAATGCCATATCAATCACGGTTGATTTAAGATCTCGAGCTAATACCCAATCTGACCCTTTATTAAATGATTTTAATAATACTCCATTTGAAAGAAGAGCATATACGATAGAATCATTGGAAGGATTTACTTGAATAGACACAAATTCCGTTCCACTTTTTGGCTCTGTATAAATTTCCTGCCATTTATTATCTTTCCCCCCATCTGTTGTACGATAAATACGAGCTCTTTTTTCTGAAATAGCTCCTACATAGGCTTCATTTACATTCTTAGGACTTACCCCTAAGATGGTAGAGGTAATAGATGAGTCAAGAATAGGATTCCAATTTTCTCCCCAGTTGTCGGTTTTAAATAATCCTCCTGTGCGAGTAAGGGCAAAGATAGTATTATTACTTCCATTTTGGAGTTTAACAATGTTTTTACTGAGATTAATATTACTTCCTTCATTCACTCGAGATTTAGCTTCAAAGGATCTTCCTCCATCTGTTGATTTGAGGACAGCTCCATCACTACTCCGATTATTGTTAGTATTCCCTGAATTAAGAGAAGGGATAGTAATAGGAGAAGAATTACTCAAAATAATTCCTGCTATAATAAGAATTCCAATGAGAATGGTAAGCGGAATTAATAAAACTTTCATATATGAGGATGATTATCTAATAGAAACTGTTCTAGTGCAAGTATTGATTTACGATTACTGAACAAGAGTGTTTTTTTGAGTTCAGATAAATCATATAATGTTTTATAGGTCCAGGTATTTGACTTTTTTACCGCAAACAGCTCAATATCAGCTTTAACAGTGTTTGGTAAACTAATATCATTATATCGTGGCTTATCAGTCTGCGCAAGTAAAATAAGCCAATGAATACTTTCCCATACAAAGAGAATTTCTTCTAATGATATTTGTGTAAGAGATTTTATATACTGAAATATTTCTATTTTCTCCCCTTTTAATAGGCTGATATAAGAATCCCATAATCCGAGTAAATGGGTATACTTAGCCTCATCGGTTGTGATTTCTTCATGAATATCACGATGTCCAAGAGCAAGTCCACTGGGTTTATCTAAGTCTAAGTATATGGAAAGACATCTTGAGTAAATAGTAGGTAATAATTGATGATAAGTACCTAATATCAAAATAATAGAATGTTTTCCTGGCTCCTCAATTACCTTAAGCAATGCATTCTGCGCTTGTTTATTCAAAAAGTCAGCATCATCTATTACAATAATCGAATATTCCCCATAAAGAGGAGAGTTTTGAATTTGATTTTTAATTGGCTGTATATCCGATAATCCAATGCTTCCTTTATCTTCTGCTTTTGAAATCCATATCATATCTGATATCTGAGATTTCATATATGTCCCAATAATGGTTTGAGCTAATTGTTTTTGCCCTCCTTTATAGGGTGCTTCTATTAAAAATGTTTGGCTTTTTTTATGATTAATTTGATAGGTAATCAAATCTTTTGCTTGACTAAGATTCATCGCTATGAGTTTTGATAGTATGATTAATATAGGTTTTTATTTCTTTCAAAAATCTTTGAGTACTAAATTGTTCCGCATGACGACGAATACTATCTGCATCATATTTTCCTTCCATAATTCGACGTACTCCATCTGCTAATAATTCCACAATAGGGGCATCAAAAAATTCTCCTGTTTTTCCTTCTATAATAGTCTCTAAAGCCCCTCCTTCACGCAATGCTAATACCGGCTTACCTGCGGCCATCGCTTCAACGGGAGAAATACCAAAATCATCACTCCCTGCAAAAATAAATCCTCGACAATTTTGGTAATACTCTACTACAGTTTCATCGTCTAAAAATCCTTTTATCTCAACATGGGGCTCAGCAAGTTTAGTTAATCGCTTACGCTCCGGTCCATCACCAATAATGACTAAGGGTTGCTTAATTTTATTAAAAGCTTCAATAGCAAGATCAATATTTTTATATGGGGTTAATTGTGAAACAATGAGAAAATAATCTTTATGAGATTTAGTAGGAGTAATTCTTTCAATATCTACAGGAGGATAAATAACCGTAGATTCTCTTCGATAATATTTCTTGATCCGCGACTGAGTCAACTTTGAGTTAGCAATAAAATAATCTACTCTATCAGCTGCTTGTCTGTCCCATTGCCTTAAATAATGAGTAAGGAGTAATATCATAATATTAATAAATCCCCCTTTTCTCTGTTGGTCACGATAGGAGTGAAAAGCATTCCAGATAAAGGTACTTGGAGCATGACAATAACATATATGAATAGCTTGGGGCTTACTAATAACTCCCTTCGCAAAAGAATTCGAACTAGAAAGGATTAAATCATATTTTGAAACGTCAAATGACTCAATTGCTGAGGGTAAAAGTGGAGCGAGAAATTTGACTCTTTTTTTGAGCCATAACGGGAAATTATTAATAAAACTAGTATGCACCTTATCTGAAGGAAACACATTACCTACTTTTGTTTCATTATATAATAAGGTATAAATAGGTGCTTGATCATAGATATCAGTAAAATGCTTTAATACTCTCTCCGCACCTCCAAGTCGGGTCAAATATTCATGAACAAGTACTGTTTTTGGGACATTTTTCATATCAATTAGTTTTTTCTCTTTTCATTAATGGGAAAGCAGTTGTTTCTCGAATTGGTTTCTGCATTAATACACTAAATAATCGTTCTGAATAAGCAAATCCACATGTAGGTGGCATTCCGTATTCAAGAGCTTCTACAAAATCATAATCTAACATCATAGCCTCATCATCGCCCGCTTCTCTCAAAGATTGTTGTTCTTCAAATCTCATTAATTGATCTACTGGGTCATTGAGCTCAGCAAATCCATTCGTTAATTCTGAACCATAGGCTATTAATTGAGCTCTTAGAGTTAAATTGGGTTGTTCAGGGTTTCTTTTAGCTAATGGAGATAATTCAACCGGATGATCAATCAGCCATACCGGACTAATACATTTAGGTCTTGCTGTTTTTTTATAAATCAAATCAACTAATCGAGCATATCCATCGGTTGCATTGTAATGAAGTCCTAAATCATCAGCTAATCCTTGTATCTTTTCTAAGGTATCATATTGTTGCAAGGATATTCCTGCAAATGTTTCTACAAAGTCATAATATGACATTTGAGGCCATTTTTCACTCCAATCAATGATCTTATCTTTATACGAAAGTTGAAGGGTATTAAATGTCTTTTGAATCACATACTTGATTAAATCTTCTGAAAAAGTTAGCATTTGATCAAATTCAGAATATGCCCAATAAAATTCAAATTGAATGTATTCTTGTAGATGCTCATCATCAATACCTTCATTTCGATAATTTTTATCAATATCAAATACTTTTTCAAAACCACCACAAATATATCGCTTTAAGAAAAGCTCTGAACTAATTCTCAAATAAAAATCTTCATCCAGAGCATTATGATGGGTACTAAATGGCGTTGCTTCGGCTCCTCCTGTAGTATGTTCAAGTGTGGGTGCTTGTAACTCTAAGAATGAATTTTGCAACATATATTCTCGTGTAGCCTGCCAAAAGGTACTTTTCATCATAATCATTTGACGTACTTCAGGATGTAGCTTCATATCTACATATCTTTTTCGATACTTTAACTCAATATCATCAAGTTTTTCAGGTAAAGATCTTAAAGACTTGGTTAAGACCGTATAGGTATGTACAAAAACACTTGGTTCTCCACGCTGAGAGAGCTCTAAATGCCCCGTTACCTGAATATAATCACCTCTATCAACAAGCTCCTTAAAGGCATCAAAGTTCCATTCTGATGAAGATAAGAGATCTGATTTAAAGATAAATTGAAATCCTTCTGGCAAAGAAGCATCTTCTACTGTTGTAAATCCAATTTTACCCGAGAGTCGTAATGATTTAATATAGCCAGCAACCGTAACCACCTCTCCCTTTTTTGAGTCAAACATCTGCTTTAGCTCAATTAAAGTCATATCTCTCTTTACTTTCTCAGAGTAGGGATTTTGTCCTTTTGATTGAATAGCTTTAGCCTTATTAATACGACTTTGTCTTTCTACTTCAATTGCAGTAAGTGAGGTCTCCATATTATAGTTGCGTTAATATCTCAGCTCCATTTTCTGTTACCAAAACAGTATGCTCAAAGTGAGCTGATAAAGAGCCATCATCGGTATATACGGTCCATTCATCATCAGCATCAATATAAACATCTTCTGACCCTAAAGTAATCATTGGCTCAATTGCAATTGTCATTCCAGTAATAAAAGTATCCCCTTTTCCCTTTGCTCCATAATTAGGAATAGTAGGATCTTCATGTAAACTATGCCCCACTCCATGACCTGCATAATCACGAATAATACCATACCCAAATTGATCAATATAATTCTCCACAGCATACCCAAGATCACCCGTAGTAGCTCCATTTTTAAGAGCCTTAATAGCTTTATACAGAGACTTTTGGGTACGTTCGAGTAATAATCGAGTTGGTTCTGGAATTTCTCCTACTCCAAATGTGAGAGCACTGTCTACAATCATTCCTTTATGTTTAAGCCCACAATCTAATGAGACAATATCTCCTTCTTGAATAATTGTCTTATCATTAGGAACACCATGTATAACTGCATCATTAATGGAAGTACATATGACTCCTGTAAATCCATAATATCCTAAGAATACGGGCTCCACTCCCTTTTTCTTAAAAAACTCCCGAGTATAGCTATCAATATCTTGTGTACTCATTCCTGATACCACTTTTTCTTCTTTTAACCATAGCAATGTTTCTGCAAGAATTTTTCCACCTTCTCGCATTGCTTGTATTTCAACAGGGGTTTTAGGTCTAAATTTTGACATATATTACTGTAATGCTTTTAAAATATCAGCTGATACTGATTCCATTGGCTGATCACCATTAATCGTAATAAGTTTACCTTTTTCTTGAAAATATTCAATAGCAGGGACAACTAGTTCATTATGAGTATCTAATCTTTTTTGAATATGTTCAGGCTTATCATCTTCTCGCTCTAATAAATCTAATCTCTCAGATAATCGTTGAATTGCAACCTCATCTGGAACATCAATATATACTGCAACATATTCTCGTTCGAACCAAGTTAATACTTTATGCACTACAATAGCTTCCTCTTTTGTCCGTGCAGCACCATCTAAAATAATTCGAGCATGCTGACTCATATGATGAATCATATAATCAATCAAAACATAACTAGACATCCAATAGGGTAAGAATGATCCCTCATCAATAGTATTTTTTACTTTATCTCCAAGAAAGCCACTTTGAGACGCAATATTACGAAAGAACTCTCCATAAGGAATTGGTTCCATCCTTAATTTCTGCTTCAAAATACCACTTTGAGTACCTTTACCAGCACCGGGTTTTCCGATCATAATTAATGCGTCAATATTTTTCATCCTATTCTTTATACATCTAATTTATTTTATACTATCATAATATTTTGTTAATTTCTAGTATCTCTTCTCTCTATGATATAATAATCAATATGAAGTATCTTCGATTTATTCCTGCTATCATTATTATTCTTATTATTTGGTATTGGTCAGATATCCCTGGGTTAAAGTCAGATTATACCCCGATTATAGATTTTTTCTTAAGAAAAGGAGCTCATATGATTGAGTATACATTATTATACCTGGCTTTGTTTTGGGCATTTTTACCTCAATCAATTTTCACCCTATCCCTCAATCAATTTAATCTTGTCCATACTCACTCATTTGTTATAGGATTTATGGCAGCACTCCTCGATGAATGGCATCAAACCTGGGTACCTGGAAGAGAAGGAAAACCGCTTGATATTGGATTTGATATATTAGGGTTTCTCTTTGCATATATCCTTATATGGAGTATTTGGACTCTATATTCTAAAAGTAAAACTACTTCCATTAAGAAGTAGTTTTACCAAAAGGTTAGAAGATATGATTATTTTTTCTCTTCTACCTCAGCATCTTGAGGTTCCTCTGCATTAGATCCTGCGGCTTCTTTATGTTCGTCAGCTTGTCCATGATCATGTCCAGAGTGAGGATCTGCAGATTGTTGTGACTGCTCAGCTTGATAGAGCTCTGTTGCAACTTTCTGAGAAATAACAGATAACTCATCTAAAGCTTTTTGTATATCATCCTTATTATCTTTATCCTTCACCTCTTTTAAGGAGTTAATTTTTTCTGTTAATGCTGTGTCATCTTCAGTTTTAATCTTCTCTTTGCTGTCTTTCTGCATCTTTTCTGTAGAGTAGATAAGGGTATCAGCTTGATTTCGAATTTCTACTAATTCTTTTGCTTTCTTATCTTCTTCTGCATGTAATTCAGCATCTTTTGTCATTTTTTCGATATCAGCATCGGATAATCCTGATGAAGCCTCGATACGAATGGATTGTTCTTTATTAGTAGCTTTATCCTTAGCAGTTACTTTTAAGATTCCATTAGCATCAATATCAAAGGTAACTTCAATTTGAGGAATACCTCGTGGTGCTGGTGGAATACCGTCTAAAATAAATCTTCCCAATGCTTTATTGTCTTTGGCAAATTCTCTTTCCCCCTGAACAATATTGATATCTACCGATGGCTGATTATCACTTGCAGTAGAAAATATTTGTGACTTAGATACTGGGACCGTTGTATTTCTTTCAATAATTTTTGTTGCAACACCTCCCATTGTTTCTATTCCAAGAGATAATGGAGTTACATCAAGAAGCAAAACATCTTTAACGTCTCCCTGTAGAATACCTCCCTGAATACCTGCTCCTAAGGCTACAACTTCATCTGGATTAATCCCTTTATTTGGTTCTTTTCCAAAGAGTTCTTTCACAAATTCTTGAATTGCTGGCATTCTTGTTTGTCCCCCTACTAAAATGACTTCTTCTATATCATTTTTAGTAAATCCAGCATCTGCTAAAGCTTTCTCACATGGAGCCTTTGTTCTTTCAATCAAATCACGAACTAACTCTTCTAATTTTGCTCGAGTAAGAGTAATATTAAGATGCTTTGCACCAGTGTCATCATTAGCGATAAATGGAATACTTATTTCGGTAGTTGGAGCACTTGATAATTCAATTTTAGCTTTTTCCGCAGCTTCTTTAAGTCTCTGAATTGCTAAGCTGTCTCCAGATAAATCAATTCCTTGATCTTTTTTAAACTCACTTAATAAATGATCCATAACTCGCTGGTCCAAATCATCTCCTCCAAGATGAGTATCTCCATTTGTAGAACGAACTTCAATAGTATCTGATGAAACTTCTAGTACAGAAACATCAAAAGTTCCTCCTCCAAAGTCATATACCACAATTTGCTGATCTTTTTTCTTGTCAAATCCATAGGCAAGAGCTGCAGCTGTTGGCTCATTGATAATTCTTTTTACCTCTAACCCTGCAATTTTACCTGCATCTTTTGTAGCTTTTCTTTGAGCATCATCAAAATAAGCAGGTACCGTAATTACTGCTTCAGTAACTGGAGCTCCTAATTTTGCTTCTGCATCAGCCTTTAGTTTTTGTAATACAATGGCTGCAATTTCAGCAGGTTGCTTCCACTCTTCTCCAAGCTTAATCTCAACTCCACCATTAGAAGCTTCTCTTATTTCATAAGGCAAGAGAGCTTTGTCTTTCTGAACTTCAGGGTCAGAAAAGTTTCTACCAATCAATCTTTTGGCTGAGAAAATAGTATTCTTGGGATTTACAACACCTTGTCTTTTAGCTACGACTCCAACTAATCTCTCACCGCTTTTGGAGACTGCAACTATAGAAGGAGTGGTGCGACTTCCTTCAGAATTTTCTAAAATTTTATTTTTTACTTTTTGAGCGTAAATAAGTGCTAATTTACTCCCTCGCGAGCCAATTATAATTTTTTCTTTTTTCATACTTGTAATGAGATTGTACTATTAATAGAACCTATTTGAAT
>JALQTA010000018.1 GCA_023264145.1 Minisyncoccota bacterium
GTTGCCAAGACAAGAGCAAATAAGCTAAACCCTAAAATACTCCCCGCTATAATAAAGTTTACTATTAAAGCTAATAAAATACCTTCCCATGTTGTTTTATTTTCTGTTTTTGGGAATACTCTCATTGTACCATAAATCCCGCCAATTGTAGAAAATGTATCCCCGATAATAGCAATTAATATCGCAGTAATTGCTATAGGTGCTGAAAATAAGGTCATTGCTGCTATTGAGGCAAGTACTAGATGAAGACCATCAACATTAGTATATTCCTCTTTTGGCTTCACTAAACTACGAAAAGGCACCCAAATATTGGCATCTAACCTTAAATATTCATAGAGAAGAAATGCAATAACAAAAGTAGCAAGAAACATCTTTGCATAGATTTCAGCATCAGTAAAAGTCTGATTATAGAGATATAAAAAGATAGCGAAAGGAAGGATAAGAGCTAAGTGCAATGATTTTCTTAGTAAAATACGTTGTTTATGAGTCATATAATTTATATAATAATACCACGGATTCTCCGTACTCCACGAGCAACTGCTTCTTCTTTTTTAATTTTGAATACTCCAATCTCTTGAGTTTTATGTACATGCGGACCACCACATATTTCTTTGGATATATCTCCAAAACTATATACATCAACCATATCAGGATACGCACGATTATGCAAGTATAATGCTCCTGACTGCTTTGCTTCATCTAATTTCATAGAGGAAATAGTCACCTCTACTCCACTATGAATATACTCATTTACAGTATTCTCTACTGTTTGTAATTCTTCTGTTGTTAATTTACGATCAAAGCTAAAATCAAATCGTAAACGCTCAGCAGTAATATCTGATCCCCGTTGCTCTACTTCAGGCCCTAATACCTCACGCAATGCCTTATGAAGTAAATGAGTAGCACTATGAAGACGAGTTACTATCTGAAGTTCAGCTTGATCAGCAGCCTTTAATTCCCCTGTATCTAATAATAATCCATGTCCTCCGAACTTTTTTACCGCTCCTGCTCGTGATATATGTTGATGCTGAGTTTTATACATTTCAAAATCTTTTTCATCAAAAGAGAATCCTTGTAATTTCATCAATTCTGGAGATAGACCATAGGTTGAAGATAATAAAAAGGCTTCTTCACCGGACATTTGGGGTATACGCTTTTTCTTCAAAATTTTATCTGCGTATCGCATTCCTCGAGATAATGAATCCTTAAATAAGCTATATTCTTCTTGTATCATCATCTGAGTAGTCTGTTTTGATTTCTCTAATTCTGGATATCGAGTAGAGTATATACCTATAAAAGTATCTATGATCTCAGATATTAATTCCAAAGGTCTATCATGGGCTGATAATAGGCTCATTGATTTTCGTAATAATCGGCGAAGTATATATCCCTGAGCTTTATTCGATGGGATAACCCCCTCAGATAATAAGAACATAGCAGCACGGATATGGTCAAATAGAATACGATAGACTTCTGCTGATTGATCAGGAAAGCTCTTTTGCATATTATCAATAATCAAAGCATATTGCTGAGTTTCATAGATAGACGTAACTCCTTCTACTTGACTCATAATACGCTCTAATCCCCCTCCCGTATCAACCCCTTGTTGTTTGAGTTCTTGCAATCCTCCATTCGTATCGGCATAATATTGATTAAACACAATATTCCATACCTCTACGCCATTGACAAAAATTTCCGTTGTGGGTCCGCAAGGTCCTTCACTACCGGTAGGTCCCCAAAAATTATCCTCACGACCTAATTCTTTAATTTCCAAGTCAATTCCTTTCTTTCCTGCTAAACGCTTCCAAATAGCCAAAGTTTCCGTATCTTTGGGACTTTTTTCATCCCCCTTAAAGATAGTGACATAATCAATCTCAAGCCCCAATACTTCATGAATGAACTCATAGCCATATTCAATCGCCATATCCTTAAAATAACTCCCCTCACCGATTGGATAGTTGAAAGAAAAATTCCCTAACATTTCAAAAAACGTATTGTGCGTACTATCTCCTACCTCATCAATATCATCTACTCGAAGACATTTCTGCACACTGACTACCTTATTTCCATGGGGAGAAACTCTCCCAAGATAATAGGGTTTGAACTGCTGCATACCTGCCGTCGTAAAAAGCACCGTATTATCTCCTTCTGGAATTAACGATGATGAACTAACTCTTTTATGTCCTTTTGATTCAAAATATTCGTAAAAAAGCCGAATAATATCCATATTAAGTCAATTTATAGCCCATTTACCATATCATATATATACATCTCCTGCAAGTTATTCCAACCTTCCATCTGCATTGTATTTAGCGATAAACATATCATAATCACCGGCAGCTGTTAAAGTTGTTTGATTAACATCTCCCTGTCCAAAAGTAGGAGTCTGTGAAAAATCACCTGTTACTATAATATTCCCATCATTAAATTTTGACACACCATAAGCAGAAAGAAATCCCTGTCCTACAACATTTTTCACCCAAATCAAATTACCTGTAGAGCTATACTTAGCAAGAAACATACCAAATAATGATGATGGAGCAAATAATGTGGTTTGATTTACTTCTCCTTCTCCAAAAATAGTACCATTAGCAAATTCTCCTACTACAACACTACTTCCATCGGGATAGGTAGCAACCCCATATCCAGTATCTTCTATATTCTGAGAACTTCCTGCTTTTTTAGCCCAAGCTAGGGTTCCGTCAGGATTATATTTTGCAATAAACATATCTGAAGGAAATGTCCCATTCAAAACTGTCTGATTAGTTTCTCCTAGCCCAAAGGTGGCTACCCCCCAAAATGATCCCGTAATAATAGTACTTCCATCGCTAAATTTATCTATACCCAATACTGATTCGTTTTCCACCCCCCCTATTTTTTTAGCCCAAGCTAGGGTACCATCAGGATTATATTTGGCAATAAATAAATCGTTTCTATTGACGAAACTACCTGGCACAGCCGAGGTTAGTGATGTTTGATTTGGTTCTCCCTGCCCAAATATAACAGTGCCAAAAAAAGTACCACTTACCACGCTACTACCGTCTGGATTACTTACCACTCCATAACCTAATTCATCTGCACTCACTACCCCAACACGCCTTACCCAAGCAAGAGTTCCATTAACATTATATTTTGACACAAACATATCGTAGCTACCTGCACTCACTAGAGTTGTCTGGTTAGGCTCCCCTTGTCCAAAAGTAACCGTAAGCTGAAATCCTCCTGTAATAACGGTACTTCCATCTGAAAACGTATCGATACTAATAGCAGTATCATTACCAGATCCCCCAAATCTTCTTACTTGAACTAAGGTGCCATCTGCATTATATCGTGCAATAAATACATCAACCATTCCGGCACTCACTAAACTTGTCTGATTCGGATCTCCCTGTCCAAAAGTGGCCGTACCAGAAAAATATCCTGTTACCAGAAAACTTCCATCCTCATAACTTTTAATATCATTAGCTCTGTCTAATCCGGTTCCTCCTGCTCGCTTCGCCCAGGCTAAACTTCCATCGGCATTATATTTAATAATAGATATATCTGCATTTCCTGCACTAACTAAGCTTGTCTGATTCGGATCCCCCTGTCCAAAAGTAGCCGTTTGAGCAAAAGTTCCTGTTACCACAAAGCTTCCATCAGAAAAAGTATCAGTAGTAAGTCCAGCATCATAACCAATACCTCCTGATCTCTTAGCAAACGTGGCTACTGATGGTAAAGGATTGACTGTGATTGAATTTTCTACTTCAGATATAGAGGATTCGAAAGAGACTTGATTAGTATTCGTATCTAATCCAATTCTATAGTTGGTAACTCCGTCTGGATCTACGGGAATAGAGTCAATATATGTAGGGACTAAAACACTCAAATCCACACAATCTATACCACCACCCACAGGACAAATATCTTTATACCAAGATGTCAACCCTGAAGGGTATTCTCCTCTATTGTTAGCAGTATACATATCAAGAGCATTACTAATTTTTCGTATTTCACTTAATCGCTCTGCATCACGAGCTTGAGCTAATTGCCTACTGGGATTTATCGCACTTAATATAATACCTGAAAGAATACCAATTAAGGTAATTACTAATAATATCTCTAAAAGAGTAAATCCTTTTTTTAATGGTATATAATGCATATATGTATTTTTATTAATCTTATTTATACTATAGCATAGAGTATTCTGAAGTCCAATACCCTATGATATACTATAACTATATGAAACCTCAACTTATACTTTATTGGGCTCGCCGAGATTTACGTCTTCAAGATAATCCCGCATTATCTAAGGCTATGGATCATGCTAATAAGGAACATATTCCTTTTGCACCTCTTTTTATTTTAGAGGACTATATGCTAAAAGCAGAAGTTCATTCACAATTTGGCTATCCACAGCGTCTATTTCTATCCAAGGCTCTCCCTCAATTTATTCAGAAATTTCCTACTTTTCACATCATTACTGGTAAGGCTGCTCAGAGTATCATTGAAATTAGCCAGCATTATACCGTACACCTATACCTCAATCAAGATATTCATCCAGATTTTAATACCCAATTAGCAAAGATAAAACAAGCAAATATTACTATTCACCTGTATAAAGATACCTTAACCATTACCCCTAATATACAAACTCAAACCGGGAATATCTATGGAGTCTTCACCCCGTTCAAAAAGGCGGTCTGGAATAAATTTGTAACAACCAAACTCTATCCCTTAGCTAATACTCAATTACCTACCTATCATACTGAGCCTCTTTCACCAAAACTCTCGTATATTGATGTTACTGAGGAAAATATTTGGGAAGCAATGTCACATAAAAGATCTTTGATTATAGACAATACTATCTATGACTTAGATATACTGACCCCTCTTCCGGACCTATCTCCATGGTATTTCTCTGAAAAAGAAGCTCTATTACGATTTCAAAGCTATCTTAACACAACACTTCCTCTATATAATCAAACTCGTGATTCATTAGATCAAGATGGGACTTCCAAAATGAGCTTAGCACTTGCTTGGGGCCTAGTCTCAGCTAGAACCCTATGTCATCTCATACAAGATTATCTTCAAACTGATTTAGGAGATATCAATAATCCTCATCTTGGAGCAAATACCTATATTTCAGAATTAATCTGGAGAGAATTTTATCATTATCTCTTATTTCATTATCCTCATGTTTTAGATACTGAGTTTCAACCTAAATTTCATCATATTCAATGGGAATCAGGAGATATAGCTCATACTCGATTCTTGTCATGGATACAAGGTAAAACAGGATATCACATTGTAGATGCAGCTATGCAGCAAATTGCCCAAACTGGGTGGATGCATAATCGTACACGAATGATTGTAGCGAGCATCCTAACAAAACATTTGGGAATAGATTGGCGATGGGGGCAGGAATATTTCCGTGCCACTCTTATAGATTTAGACGATGCTTCTAATAATGGAGGTTGGCAATGGGCAGCCTCCGTTGGAGCAGACCCTAAACCAATCCGAATCTTCAACCCATATCTCCAAGCAGAGAAATATGACCCCGAGTCTGTGTATCAAAGAAAATGGCTCCCTCACGACTATAATTATGATATATCTCCTATCATAGAGCATACAATAGCCAGAAAAGAAGCATTAGAGCGATATAATTCAATAAAAAAATAATATTACCCTTTTTCCTAGATTAAAAAAGAGAGTATTGATAGCACATCTATACTCTCTCTTTGTTTAACTAGCTAAAGCCTACTGTAATCTTCCATCAGCATTATATCTCGTGATAAACATATCAGCACCTCCTGCCGTACTGAGTGGAGTTTGATTCGTATCTCCAGCACCAAACATTACGGTACCCCTGAATTCTCCGGTTACCACAATACTTCCATCAGCATTAACCACATTAGAATTAGCATAGTCATCTAACGTTGAGCCAGTTCTTCTGGCCCATGCTAAACTTCCATCAGCATTATATTTGGCAAGTACTATATCATTAGCACCTGCACTGGTCATAGGAACTGGAATAGGATCTCCTATCCCAATAGTTGCTGTCCCTGTAAAGAATCCATTCATAATCAATGATCCATCTGAAAGAGCGGTAACACCTCGAGCAATATCCCATCCCGTACCACCAAATCTCTTTGCCCAAGCTAAAGTCCCATTCGGATTATACTTTGCAATATATCCATCTGAAGCACCACCTGAAGCTGTTAAGGGAGTAGCATTTGGTTCGCCAGATCCAAATGTTGATGTTCCCGTAAACCACCCACTTACTAAACTACTTCCATCACTATATCCAGATACTGAACTCACATTTGTATATCCTGTACTCACTGTCTGTTCAGCCCAGGCTATGGTTCCATCGGCATTATATTTTGCAACAAATACCGTATATGTATTATTTCCCGTACTCAATACGGTAGCATTTGGATCTCCTTGTCCGAAGGTTGTATTCCCCGTAAAGTAACCCGCTACAACAAAACTATTATCTGCATACGTATGTACAGCTCTTCCTGCATGAGGAAATGCTGGTCCTACCGGATTATTGACATTATTTCCTGTTCTTCTTGCCCAAGCCAAACTTCCATCTGCATTATATTTTGCGATAAACATATTTGTTCGGCTATTAGGTATTACCGATAATGTTGCTTGATTAGGTTCCCCTTGACCAAAAATAGCACTGGTATGAAATGTTCCTGTTATCACACTTGTTCCATCGCTAAATACCCCAAGTCCATATGCAGTATCTAGAAAATCAGGACTAGCAGGGTTAAATGCAATCGTACCTCCCGCTCGCCGAGCCCAAGACAAAGTTCCATCAGCATTATATTTTGCGATAAATATATCAGTACCTCCAACACTAGTAAGCGGAACCGCTCCAGGTTCTCCTGGACCAAATGTTGCTGTTCCACTAAAGCTTCCCGCAAGCATAAATTCTCCATTTGCAAAACTTCTAATTGTTAATGAGTCATTCACTGGATCATTACCCGTTCCTCCAGCCCTTTTCGCCCATGCTAAACTTCCATTTGCATTATATTTTGCAATATAGATATCCAGAAGTCCTGCACTAGTCAATGGAGTTTCATTAGATTCTCCTTGTCCGAATATTACACTTCCATTAAAATACCCTGTAACAAGACTACTCCCGTCAGGCAAAGAGACCATAGATGTCCCCCCATCATTACCCGTTCCTCCTGCTCTCTTTGCAAACGTAACGGATGGAGTAAAAGGATTAATTCCTAGTACCACAGGCAATCCCACTTCCCCTGAATAATTAGGGATTATGGAAAGTTGATTATTATTAGGATTTAATGCTACTTGATAATCAAGACCGGTAGCTGGGTCTACAGGAATACTCGCAATATAGTCAGGGACTAAGAGAAGTCTCCAGTCAACACAATTTGATCCTCCACCTTCTGGACAAATACTCTGATAAGAATTGGTTAGCCCGGGTGGTAAAACACCTTGATTATCAATAGCATATTGACTAACCGCAAAGTTAAGTGCACGCATATCAGATACTCTTTGTGCATTCTGAGCTTGTACAATTTGTCTTCTCGGGTTAATGGCAATCAAGACAACTGCTGCTAGTATTCCTATTAAGGCAATAACTAATAATATTTCTAACAAAGTAAATCCCTTTCTATGTTGGAATTTGTGCATAATCATTATGTTTATATTTTATCTTCTCTTATTATACCATATGTATAGGAATTCCCTAATATATAAAAGAGACCTACCTGAAATTCAAGCGGCCTCCTGATGTAAGGTGAAGTGTTCGAGTTTGCAAGAAAAAGCCTCCAAATGGGACATAGACTAGAGATATCTCTTCATCGCCCAACCACATACTGCCCAAGTAGCTTATAGGCAAACACATAGGTTAGCCAAAGCGTACTCAGAAATGAGACCATATTTCTTTCTTGCCAGATCAAAAGAGCACATTGCCACAATGAGACGATGGATAGAGAGAAAAGAAGACAAAAAAGCTCCCAACTCGCCTGTATCCATTTTGTGACCCTATCACACACATCAATCCTATGAAAAGATATGCGTTCAGCTACCCCTGAGACAGTCACAAAACCTCCTGAAAAATAAAGGGACTCTTATAGTATATCAGAACTTCTTATACCATTGTATCTATTTTGTCAAGACTCCAAACTAAAACTTACCAGTACTTCCAAAGCGACCATCTCCTCGCGAAGAATCTACCAACGTATCCGTCCACTCAGTATCACAATATTCGACTTTTTGTATTAATAACTGAGCACATTTTGCACCCTTTTCTATTACTTGAGTTTGATGAGACAAATTAATTAATGAAATAATCATCTCTCCTGTATACCCACTATCAAAAACTCCCCCTAAACTTTTAATACCTTTACTAATACCAATACTTCCTTTATCCCACACCAAAGCTGCATATCCTACGGGTAAATTAATTGCAATCCCAATAGGAATTATTTTTTGCTCCCCTGGTTGAAATATCAATTGTTCAAGCGTATATAAATCCATCCCAGCATCTGTAGAATGAGCATAGCTTGGTAATTTTGCATCAGGATGAAGTTGTTTGAATTGTAATTTCATATACATTAGTATACCAGATTATGATATAATGAACAAAATATATTAACTTTTATGTCTCACGTATTCCTTGCCAAAACAGAACCCTCAACGTTTTCCATTGATGATTTTAAAAAAGAGCATATTACTCTTTGGGATGGAGTTCATAATTATCAAGCAATCAATGTAATCAAAACATGGAGACCCGGAGATTATGTTCTCATTTACCACTCCGTAAAAGAACGTAAGATTGTAGGGATTGGTAAAGTTATTGAAGAACCCTATCATAATCTTGCTGATCCACGTTTTAGCTGGACTGCCAAATTACAATTTATTACTCAATTCACAGAAGGAGAATGTATTAGCCTTGACACGATTAAACAATCGCATCTCTTTGATAATTTTCTTCTTGTTACTCATAGTAGATTATCCGTCATGCCCTGCCCAGATAATTTTGTCTCCTGGATACAAGGACGTATCCCCCGTATCACTTTTGATTAATATATGCTATCTCCTCTTATCTATGAGCTGATGATAAAAGACTTTACACCTCAATTACAGTCTCAATTAGTACAATTAGATAATGCCACTATATCATTACCCAATAAATCCAAAGCTATATCAATTTTGGATACTATTCGCCATATTCAAAACATTAATCCACATCTCACCATTATCCCCTATTATTCTTGTAAATATCATCAACAAAAAACGCGTGAGCAAATCATTCAAGCATTCATCAATCTTCTGCAAGAACTATCTCTTCTTCATATACCCGAAATATTATTAGTCAGTGGAGTTCCAAAACCCAAATATGACAGTCTATCTCTTTTAAAAGATATTGCCCCTCTGTATAAAGCTGAATATCCTCGTATTGCAGTTGCCTATAATCCCTTTTTACAGGGAATAGAGTTAGATCAAGAGAATATCCGTCTTAAAACCAAAATACAAACTAATATACTATCAAGTATCTATTTACAAATTGGAATTAATACCAATATCATACGAAAGGCTGTAGAATATATACGATACTTACAACCAAATCTTGCTACCTATATAAGTCTTATGAACCCAAGTCCAGCTCGACTTGCTCAATTTCGCTATAGACCATGGAAAGGAGTATTGTTACCCCCTGAATATACCAACTCATCAGATAATGCTCAACACATTAACACCCAATTATATCTTCTTGCCGAAGAGCTCAATATAGGAATTATTCAAGGTCAATAAAATTACACTTGATCCAAATATTCTCCATATCCCTCTTTTTCCATATCTTCTTTTGGGATAAAGCGTAAAGCTGCTGAATTCATACAATATCGTTTACCACCTTTATCTCGAGGTCCATCATCGAATACATGCCCAAGATGAGAATTTACTTTTTTTGATCGAATTTCAACTCTTGATTGAAATAATGTTCTATCCTCTT
>JALQTA010000019.1 GCA_023264145.1 Minisyncoccota bacterium
TATCTGGGTATAAGCCTCAGTTCTATATTCGAACCACTGATGTTACTGGAGAAATAACATTAGCTGAAGGGTCAGAATTAGTAATGCCAGGAGATACTGTTACCGTAAAAGTATCTTTGGTTGCACCTATTGCTCTTAGTGATAATCAGAGATTTGCTATCAGAGAAGGTGGTCATACTGTAGGAGCTGGAGTTGTTACTAAAATTATCAAATAAGGCCTTACTAAGCAAATACTATGTCATCTAAAAAAGAAGAGTATAAGTCACGAATAAGAATTAAGATCAAAGCTTATGATTATAAGCTTGCTGATCAATCTTCAATACAGATTATTAATACTGCAATGAAATTTGGAGCAAATGCAGTGGGTCCTATTCCTTTGCCTACTTCAATCAAAAAGTATACAGTGTTAAAATCAACTTTCGTGCATAAAGACTCTCGAGACCAGTTTGAGATGAGAGTTCATAAGAGATTAATTGATATTGCAGAGCCAAACTCTAAAGTCATTGACGCTCTTATGAATCTCAATCTTCCGGTTGGAGTGGACATATCTATCAAGTATTTGAATTAGTAATTAAGAAGAGAGAGTGAGTATGAAATTTTCGTTTGCACAAAAGATTGGGATGACTCAAGTATTTGAAAATGGCAAAGTTGTACCTGTGACTAAGGTTCAACTATGTTCTGATGTTAAGGTTCAAGCTTTAATTGACGAGGATAAGTCTGGATATAAGGCGGTGCAATTCGGTGCTCGATATTCTAAAAAAGTCAAAGACACTCAACTTCCTCGTTTATTACGAGAAGTCCGAGTTAAGGGAGATATTAACTTAGAAGTTGGTACTGTCTTAGATATATCTCAATATGAAGTCGGATCAGTGTTAAGTGTGAAAGGAGTTTCTAAGGGGAAAGGATTTGCTGGTGTGGTAAAACGACATGGATTTGCTGGAGCAAATGCAACTCATGGTACCAAGCATACAGAGCGCTCAGGAGGATCTATTGGGTCAGGGTATCCAGAACATGTTTTAAAAGGACGTAAAATGCCTGGACGAGCTGGGTTTAAAACTCAAACATTAAAAAATGTGAAAGTGGTAGGAATAGATGTAGAAAATAATCAATTATTACTCAAGGGAGCAATTCCTGGTCCAAATAAGGGATTATTACAAATTGTTGGTTAGATAATAATATGAAGATTCAAGTAGTTACAGCAGAGGGTGTTAAAAAAGAGCAGTATGAATTGCCTAGTGATATCTTTGAGGTGTCAGCCAATGAGAGTCTTATTCATCAAGTATATCGATATCTGGTGTTAAATCAGCTTTATCCAGTAGCTCATACAAAAGATAGATCAGAGGTCCGTGGTGGAGGTAAAAAACCTTGGAAGCAAAAAGGTACCGGTAGAGCTCGACATGGGTCTATAAGATCACCAATATGGCGAACAGGAGGAATTACTTTTGGGCCTACAAGTTCTCGTAACTTTGCTGTATCGATTAATAAGAAGATGAAAAAAAAGGCATTGTTTATGACTCTTTCTGCACGAGTTTCAGATAATAAATTTGTTCTTCTTGATGACTTTGCGTTAAATGATATAAAGACAAAAAAAGCAGTATCAATATTGAATAATTTAGATTTACAGAATAAAAAAACTCTTATTATTGCTCCGCGTGAAGATAAATATACTGAAAAATCATTTGCAAATATTCCTCAGGTTTCATTTATCTACGCTGATTCTCTTAATGTGGCTGATGTATTAAAAAGTGATACGATATTAACTTCTATTGCATCAATTGAAACAATTAAGAATACCTATAAGAGTTAATTTGAATTTATGGCAAAGAAAGAGACTATCAAAGAAGAGGGAAAAGAGTTACAGCATAATAATGTGTCGTATTCGGTTTTAGTTAAGCCGATTATTACAGAGAAAAGCTATGCCTTATTTCAGGCAAGAAAATATTCATTTGAAGTAAGTCAAGCAGCAAATAAGCAAGAGATTGCAAAAGCTGTAGAATTATTGTATAATGTGAAAGTTTCACAAGTAAGAGTAATGAAAGTTAAACCTCGAACGGTATTTGTAAGAGGAAAAAAAGGAACTACTTCAGGTTATAAAAAAGCTATTGTGTCATTGAAAGAAGGATATAGTATCAGTATTTAGGAATTATGATTAAGCATAGAAAACCCACTACTCCAGGAAGAAGAAAAAGCTCAGTTGTTGACTATAAGCATTCTTTGACAAAAACAACTCCAGAAAAGTCGTTACTTACTCCTATCACCTCTATGTCAGGAAGAAATTCTCGAGGAGTTATTACTGTTCGTCATAAAGGAGGAAGAAATAAAAGAATGTATCGATTAGTTGACTTTAAGCAGAAGCGATTCGATATTGATGCTATTGTACAGTCAATTGAATATGATCCAAATAGATCTGCCTTTATTGCATTGATTACCTATACTGATGGAGTTAAGTCTTATATTCTTGCTCCATCCAAAATTACTGTTGGTCAAAGACTATTATTTAGTAAAGAAACTCCTTTAGTACCAGGTAATAGATTAACATTAGAATTTATTCCTGTAGGAACTGAAATTCATAATTTAGAATTATTCCCAGGTAAAGGAGGTCAAATTATTCGATCAGCAGGAAGTGCTGGACAAGTTCTTGCTGTTGAAGATACGTATGCTTTGGTAAAACTACCTTCAGGTGAGGTTCGTAAGGTGCATAAAACTGTCTATGCAAGTATTGGTAGAGTGAGCAATGAGTCTCATATGTTAGAAAATATCGGTAAGGCCGGACGAAATCGTTGGAAAGGTGTTCGCCCAGCAGTGAGAGGAAGTGCTATGAATCCAGTAGATCATCCACATGGAGGAGGAGAAGGAAGACAACCAATTGGATTAAAATCACCGAAAACTCCTTGGGGTAAAATTGCTCTTGGTAAGAAGACACGTAAGAAGACCAAGTCAAGTAATAAATTTATTGTTAGTAGAAGAAAATAAGTATAGGTATATGTCACGAAGTCTTAAGAAAGGTCCCTACATTGATGAGAAATTAATTTCAAAGGTTTTAGCGTTAAAACCAGGGGACACTACTATCATAAAAACATGGGCACGTCACAGTACTATTACTCCTGAAATGGTTGGATTTACCTTTGGAGTACATAATGGAAAAGTTCATATACCTGTATATGTCAAAGAAGATATGGTAGGACATAAATTAGGTGAGTTTTCTGCAACTCGAAAATTTATTGGACATGGTGGTAAAAAGGCTAAATAAGTATTGATATGGAATGGAATGCAACTCTGAAAAATTTAAGAATTAGTCCAAGAAAAGCTCGTCTTGTTGTTGATGCAGTGCGAGGTAAATCTGTTCGTGATGCATTGCAAATACTTGATACCTTACATCAAAAATCAAGTATTCCGGTGAAAAAACTTATACAGTCAGCTGTGGCAAATGCTAAAAAACAAGACTCTGTATTAGAAGCTCAGTTAAAAGTTGCAACAATTACTGTGGATGCAGGGATGACCTTAAAGAGATTTCGTCCTCGAGCCTTTGGACGAGCCTATACTATTCGTAAGAGAAGTTCTCATATTAGTCTTACCTTACAAGAACTTGATAGTGTGAAGAAACGTAAAGCTACAACCTCTTCAGAATCTCAAAAAGGAGTTGAAGTTGCTAAAGATAAGGTAACAGTTCCAGCAGAGAAGAAGAAATCAACTTCTACCTCAAAAGTGGGTGTTAAAAAGACCTCTACCGCCAAGAAAAAATCTGTTAGTGATAAATAATTAGATATATGGGAAATAAGATTTCAGCAAATTTATATAGACTAGGAGTAACAAAGGGATGGACATCTCGTTGGTTTGGTCCTACCAAAAATATCCCAAAAGATTTGCAAGAAGATGCTCAAATTAGAAAGTTTATCACAAAGACATTACCAAAATCTGGTATTAGTACTATTGATATTGAAAGAACTCCTCGTTTAATCAATATTATTATTCATACTTCTCGAGCAGGAATGATTATTGGTCGTGGAGGAACAGGAATTGAATTATTAAAGAAGAAAGTCAAGCAACTAATTGGTACTCAAATTGATTTACGTTTAACAGTTGAAGAAATCAAAAATCCTAATGAAAATGCTGCTATTGTAGGAGAAAATATTGCTGAACAATTAGAAAAAAGAATTCCATTTAGAAGAGTTCTTAAACAAACAATTGAGAATATTTTTCAAAGTCAAAATGTTAAGGGAGTAAAAATCCTATTAAGTGGTAGACTTGATGGAGCAGAAATGTCTCGAACAGAATATTTAACAAAAGGGAAAATTCCATTAGCAACTCTAAGAGCTAATATTGATTTTGCCAAAAAGACTGCATATACGAAATATGGAACAACCGGAATTAAAGTCTGGATCTATAAGGGCGACGTATTAGATGAACAGAAGTAATAAACTAAGAATTGTATTATGTTGTTAGCACCAAGAAAGACCAAGCATCGTAAAGTTCATAAGGGAAAACCTTCTGAGAAACTTAATCCAGCAGGACGAGGAATAGAACTATCCTTTGGTTCTTATGGTCTTCGCGCTACTGAGGCTAAGTGGATTACTGCACGTCAAATTGAATCTGCAAGACGAGCTATTACACGATATACTTCTCGAGGAGGAAAAGTCTGGATTCGGGTATTTCCTCATAAGCCTATTACTATGAAAAGTGCCGAAGTAGGTATGGGTAAAGGAAAAGGAGCTGTAGATCATTATGTGGTAAATTTGAAGGCAGGGAAGATCTTATTTGAAATTGATGGGGTAACAAGAGAAATTGCTGAAGAAGCCCTTAAGCGAGCGGGAGCTAAATTACCCGTTAAGACTAAATTTATCAGTAAATAGTCATAAAAGGCTTGACTAATTGTAAAAAATTAGATATACTAGAGCCTATGACTGGAGATTTAATAAGAGAGTTATATGAGTAAGGAAAAGTACAGTACTAAGTCACGAGCAGAGCTAGAAAAATTATTGTCTGAACAAAAGACTGCTCTTGGAAAACTCGTATTTGTAAAAGGAGATCCTTCTCAAAAATCAGATGGCTCAGCTATCAAGTCACTCAAAAAAGATATTGCACGTATCCAAACAGCATTGAATCAATTATCGTAAACAAGTATGTCAGATCAGGTTACCAATACATTAAAGGTGAATACCCGTACGTTAAGAGGGAAAGTCGTTTCTAATTCTATGGAAAAGACCGTGGTTGTTGCTGTAAGTAGAACTAAGTCAGATCCTTTATACAAAAAACGATATACCGTAACTAAGCGATATATGGCTCATAATGAAGGAGAGATCCTTAATGTTGGTGATGAAGTAACTATTCAAGCTTCTCGTCCAATATCTCGGCATAAAAAATGGGTAGTAATAAAGTAGTATGATTCAGAAAGAGACTAAATTAAAGGTTGCAGATAACTCAGGAGCGAAAGTGATTGAATGCTTTAATGTGCTTGGAGGAACTCGAAAAAGATACGCTCAATTAGGAGATATTATTGTAGCATCTGTAAAAAGTGCTGAGCCAAGAGCAACAGTCAAAAAAGGAGATGTAGTCAAAGCTGTGATTGTGAGACAGAGAAAAGAATATCGTCGAGCTGATGGATCTTATATCCGTTTTGATGAAAATGCAGCAGTTATTATTAATACCAATAAAGAGCCTGTTGGAACTCGTGTGTTTGGACCTATTGCACGAGAAATACGAGAATCTGGGTATATGAAAATCGTATCATTAGCACCAGAAGTATTGTAATTAATCTAAGTATATGAAGATTCGAAAAAATGATACAGTAGAAGTGATATCCGGTAAGGATAAAGGAAAGAAGGGGAAAATTCTTGAAGTGATTCCTTCACGTAATCGCGTGCGTGTTGAGGGTGTTATGTTAGTGAAAAAACATCAAAAAGCACGGAAAGAAGGTGAAGTAGGAACTATTATTGAAAAACCTTCTACAATTCACATTTCAAATGTTGCGTTTTTTGATACAGAAACTTCAACTCGAACAAAAGTTTCATATAAAATGATTGGAGATAAGAAAGTACGATATAGTCATAAGTTGAATAAAGAGTTATAGTATGTCAAGTCTAAAAACACGGTATCAAGAAACACTAAGACCCCAGCTCATGGAAGATTTTGGAATACAAAATGCTATGGCTGCTCCTCGAATCACTAAGATTACTCTTAATGTAGGAACCGGAAAAAACTTCCGTGATGTACAAAAGTTTGAGAAAGTTAAATCTATTTTAACTACTATAGCAGCTCAACAACCTATCTCTGTAGCGGCAAAAAGTTCTATTGCTCAATTTAAAACTCGACAAGGTATGACAATTGCGCTTAAGGTTACACTCCGAGGAGAGAGAATGTATGATTTTCTTGATAGATTGATTGCAATTGCTTTACCTCGAACTCGAGATTTCCAAGGTATTGAATCAAGTAAAATTGATGAGAAAGGAAATGTGAACTTTGGTATTAAAGAACAGATCATTTTTCCAGAATTATCTAATGAAGAATTAGGTATGAACTTTGGATTACAGGTAAATATGACCATTCTCAATTCCAATAAGGAAAAAAGTTTTCATTTATTAAAATCAATGGGATTCCCATTTAAGCAATAAGAGTAGAAATATGGCAACAGAAGCACAGATAGCAAAGTCTAAGAAGAAGCAAAAATTCATGACCCGTGGAGTGAATAGATGTTTTTCTTGTGGGAGACATCGTGGCTATATTCGAGATTTTGGATTATGTAGAATTTGTTTCAGAGAACTCGCTTCACAAGGATTAATCCCCGGTATTAAGAAATCTAGTTGGTAATTATAATAGCTATATGAATATGACTGACCCCATCGCAGATATGTTGACAAGAATTCGCAACGCTCAAATGGTAAATAAGAGAGAGGTTCTTATTCCTTTTTCTAATCTTAAATTTGAAATTGCTAAATTATTGAAAACAAAGAAATTTGTTAAGAATGTAACCAAGATAGAGCAAGAAAATGGCTTTGCTATATTATCTATTGATTTGAAAAAAGATGGAATTAAGGGGATTGATAGAGTGAGTAAGCCTGGAAGAAGAATTTATTCAGGTTCTCAGGATTTACAAACCCAATTTAAATATGGTCGAGGAACAGTGGTAATATCAACCTCAAAAGGTATTTTGGATGCCAATACAGCAAAAAGAGAAAATTTGGGAGGAGAGGTTATTTGTCAAGTTTGGTAATAAAGTAAGTATACGATTATGTCAAGAGTAGGAAAAAAGCCAATTCAAATCCCACAAGGAGTATCTATAACCTTGGAAAACAATATCTTAACGGTCACAGGACCTAAGGGAGTATTGTCACAGGAAGTAAAGCATCCAATTGCATTTGAAATTGGTGAAGGAGAAATCTTTGTAACTCCAAAAGAACAAATCAAAAATATCAGCGCTTTTTGGGGATTGTATCGAGCATTATTGCAAAATATGATTACCGGAGTTACCGATGGATTTACCAAAAAGCTAAGAATTGAAGGTGTTGGATATAGAGTTGCTCTGCAAGGAGATACCCTTGTGTTAAACTTAGGATATTCACATCCTATTGAAGTAAAAGCTCCAGAAGGAATTACCTTTGAAGTAGAAAAAAACTTTATTTTAGTAAAGGGAATTGATAAAACTCTTGTAGGACAAGTTTCAGCTAATATTAGATCCACTCGACCACCAGAACCATATAAGGGAAAGGGAGTTCGATATGATGATGAATTTGTCAGAATGAAAGTAGGTAAGAAAACATCCTCTTAACCCTTGAAATAAAGCGTTAAATGTGATAATATAAGAGGTATAAATTATATAGTATGAAGGATATTTTAGCAAAACAGCGACGATTAGCAAGAAGAAAAGTCAGAGTGAGAGGAAAAATCTCAGGTACTTCTACTATTCCTAGATTGTCAGTATCCAAGACAAATACGAGTATTTATGCCCAATTAATTGATGATATTAAGCAAGTTACCTTATTAGGTATACATAGTAAATCTCTTACGAAAGGGAAAAATATTACTATTGCAGATGCAGAAAAATTAGGAGCTGTATTAGCAGAAAATGCATTAAGTAAAAATATTTACCGAGCAGTTTTTGATAGAAGAGGACGTAAATATACAGGACAAATCTCTGCTTTTGCAGAAGGAGCACGAAAATCAGGATTAAGAATTTAATATGGCAAAGCAGCAACAATCACCAAGACAGCCAGAAAAGAGAGAATATGAACATAAAGTGTTAGATATTGCTCGAGTAGCTCGTGTTATGGCAGGAGGAAGAAGATTTTCATTTAGAGCTACCGTTGTAATTGGAGATCGTAAAGGTAAAGTTGGTGTTGGAATGGGAAAAGGAGCCGATACTGCTATTGCTATTGATAAGGCTATCAATGCAGCAAAGAAAAAATTAGTTCAAATTGATGTATCATCAGGAACTATCCCCGTTGATGCTATTGCCAAATTTGGAAGTGCTCAAATTATTCTTAAACCCGCAAAAGAAGGAAAAGGAATTGTAGCAGGAGGAGCTGTGAGAACCGTAGTTGACTTTGTTGGTATTAAGAATATTACTGCTAAAATGTTAGGTGGTAAAAATAAGCTTAATAATGCCAATGCAACAGTAAAAGCTTTATTAAAGACTCAATAATATGCAGATTCATACATTATCACCTCATCCATCTCAAAAAACACGAAAAAGAATAGGTCGTGGAGGAAAGCGTGGTACCTATAGTGGAAAAGGACAGAAGGGGCAAAAAGCACGATCTGGAGCTAAAATATCTCCTTTATTTACCGGAGGAAGTGCTGCTTTAGCTGGACAGGGAAGTCGAGTAATTCATAAAAGAAGAGGACAGTCCCCAGTACAAGGAGCTCATAGAATTGGAAATATTAAGGGAAAAGTATTATATCGAATTATTAATATTCAGACCATTGCTGATACCTTTGATAATAATGCAGTAATTAGTAAAGAAAGTCTTTTAGCGGCAAAACTTATTAAATCTCAATCCGTTGATGTGAAGATATTAGCAAAAAATACCGGAGAAGCTATAGATAAAAAATTTGTATTTGATGCAAGTGTTATGGTATCAAAGAATGTTCAAACAATGTATGCTGCATAAGCATAAAATCATTGAGATAGAGACAAAACAGAGGGGTATTGTATAGAAAATAGAGATATGAAAAGATGGCTCCATATAGCAAAAATTCCAGAATTAAGAAATAAACTTCTTCTTGTATTGGGACTATTGATTGTATATCGACTCATAGCTTCAGTACCTATCCCTGGAGTAGATATAGAGCGTATTGCTAACTTTGCAAACTCTAATCAAATATTTGGGCTATTAGACGTGTTTTCAGGAGGAGGATTTTCCAACTTCTCACTTGTAGCTTTGGGAGTAGGTCCTTATATTACCGCTTCAATTATAATGCAGTTATTTACGATGGTGATTCCTGCCTTAAAACAACTTTATAAAGAAGAAGGAGAGCAAGGACGTCAAGTATTTAATCAATATACTCGAATGTTAACAGTTCCGTT
>JALQTA010000001.1 GCA_023264145.1 Minisyncoccota bacterium
AAAGAAGCGCTTATGGCCATGGAAGCATCATCAGAAACACAAAAAAAATCAAATACAATATGGCTTGAAATTTGGGACTTTGTTAAAACAGTAATCATCTTTGCAATAATTTATGTCGTAATAAGAACATATGTTGCCCAACCTTTTTTAGTACGAGGAAGATCAATGGAACAAACGTTTTCAGATGGAGACTATCTTGTGGTAGATGAATTATCCTATCGATTTCGTGAACCAAAACGCTTTGAAGTTATTGTGTTTAAAACAGACTTTCTTACAGAGAATGCTCCCCAAGAATATTATATTAAAAGAATTATTGGATTACCGGGAGATAGAGTAGTGATTAAGGACGGTAAGGTTTTGGTATATGAGAATAATTCTATTATTCCTACAGAATTGAGTGAGGCTTATATTGCCGATGGAATTCAAACTCTTGCCCCAGAATTAGTTGATATTACCTTAGGTGAGAATAAATACTTTGTGTTAGGTGATAATCGGGGAAATAGTTCTGATTCTCGTTATTGGGGAGAATTAGATAAATCTTATATTGTGGGAAAGCCTATGGTTCGCCTTTTGCCTTTGAATAATCTTACCTTTTTTTCACAGGAAGAATTTGAAGGAAATTAATTGACTTAGAAGGTATATGAAGAAAAATGTGATTCAATCAGAAAAACAATCATTATCTCCAATGCCAATTCGTGCTGATATGGCAGTTATTTGGGATAGTGTGGTGTCAGATATTAAAAACACATTACACAGTACTGGATACGCGCACACTATCTTTACGACTACACAAAGATCTTCACTCTTTTCTCAAGATATTTTGTTCCAGCTTAATCTTAATGATAAAAAATCATTATTAACGTTAAAAAGGGCTACCAAAGATGCCGTAGTGATGAGTGTTCCTGGTCCAGTAAATATACTTAAGTCTGTATTAGAACATAATATAGATTATATAGATGAGCCCTACAAAGTTTTTGATTATGGCGTTTCATTTGTAGATGAAGATAATGATCTTACAACACCTCCTAAGCAATTACATGTTTTTAAGGCAGAATGTATAGGAGATGCTATGCCAGTACGTGATGCTGAACTCATTTTGACAACCTATCGTATGTTGGGGCAATTAGGAATGAAAAATCTTATTGTTTCGATTAATGAATTAGGAGGAAAAGAATCTCGTAAGAAGTATTATGATGATTTAGCTCTTAAAGCTCAGCCTAGATATGCTAAATTATGTCAATCATTAGAGTATAATCCTATTCGACTCTATCATGAGCTTTCTCATCAAGAATCAGATATGAATCTGAGATTACCTCATATTGTGGACTATCTTAGTCAAGATGAATCTCAGCATTTTAAATCTGTACTTGAGTTTCTGGAAACTTTAGATATTCCTTATGATCTTGATTCTGGGCTCGCAGGTTCGCTTGGATTTAATGAAGGGGTTTACTTTGAAATTAAAAGTCAAGACTATCCAGAACATGTACTGGTAAGAGGAGGAAGACATAATGAACTATTTGCCTTGTTGGGAGGGGAATCAGATTCGGGCTCAGTAGGAGTTGAAATTTATGTAGATGAAATAGTTTCTATTGTACATGAATTGAAATTAAAAATAGTATCAGAAGCAAAGTTACCAGATGTATTTGTAGCTTCAATAGGTCCTGAAGGACAAAAAAGTGCTTTAAAAATATTATCGTTAATCCAAAATCATGGATTAGGGGTAAAAGAAAGCTTTGGATTAAAAAGTTTAAAACAACAATTACTAAAAGCAAAAAAATCAGACGCAGAAATCACTCTTATTGTGGGTCGTAAAGAGGCTGTAGATGGTACGGTTATTTTGAGAGATAAAGAGAGTGAAAATCAAGAAGTTATTCCTATTGAAAAGTTATTATCTATTATTAGTCAAAAATTGAATAAACCATAGAGGCCTATAACCCTTGTCAAATAATAAGAAGTGTGATACAATGATAACAAAGTCTTGAAAAAGACTCATTTTTAGTGAATATATAAGAAAGGGGGTTATAATATATGGTAGAGGTAAGAAAAAGAGAGAGAGAAAGCGTAGAATCTATGATTCGACGGTTTACTCGGCGTATTCAAAAAAGTGAAGTATTAGTGCAAGCACGATCCTCCCGATTTTTGACAAAAAATAAGTCTAAGACTAAGCAACGTCAAGCAGCAATTAAAAAAGTTCAATTTTTAACTGAGAAAGATAAATTGGTAAAAATGGGAAAAGTAAAGTCAACAGAACGACTCCCTAATAAATACAAGCTCAAGATTAAAGCAACTATTAAATAGTATATCCTCATATGTCAGCTATCGCTCTTCAAATCAAACAAGATATGGTGCAAGCCATGAAGGACCGAGATGATCTTAAGAAAACAGTACTACGAACATTTAGTTCTGAATTTAAGAATGCAGAAATAGATAAAGGATCAGCATTAGAAGATGTCGATGTCATCAAGGTATTATCTAAGCTTGAAAAGCAACGAAAAGATTCCATACAGGCTTACCAAGATGCGGGAAGATTAGATTTAGTTGATTCAGAGCAGGCTGAACTTGCTATTATTCAATCCTATTTGCCTGCTAAACTTTCTGATGATGAAGTAGCTCAATTAGTAGATGCTGCAATAGCTGAATTAGGAGCGGATGTTAACTTTGGTAATGTGATGAAATCAGTGGTGAATAAAGCTCAAGGAAAAGCTGATGGAAATCAAATTAAAACATTAGTTCAAGCTAAATTAGGATAAGATATGATATTGGAGTTTGAAACCCAAGTTTCTTCAATTCCTGATTATTCTGAGTTAATCGCTTTATGTGTAGATGTCTTTAGTAAAAATACTGACCGTCATTTTCAAGAAATGACGGTCAGTATTGCGATTGTATCAGAAAACACTATTCAAGACTTAAATACTCGATATCGCCAGAAGAATGCTGTTACCGATGTCTTATCATTTCCTTTATGGAATGAAGAAAATATTCATTCATTTCCGGAACAAATACTTGGTGAAATAATGATATGTTATACTAAAGCTCATACTCAAGCTTTATATTTAAATCATAGTATTGAATATGAAATTGCCACATTATGTTTGCATGGATTATGTCATTTAGTGGGATATGATCATCAAACTGATGAGGACTATGATAAAATGAAGGAAAAGGAAACATATTTAATTCAACAAGTACAACAATACTATTCCTTTTCCTAAGAATATATGATATGATAAAAAAAGATAAAATCAATATACACATACTATGTCTCAAGATGCAATAATAGTTGGATTAGATGTAGGAACATCACTGACTAAAATAGCAGTAGGAAAACGATTAAGAGAAGACCAAAATCCCTCAATTATCGCATTAGGAGTTGCTCCTAGCGAAGGACTACGACGAGGAGTAGTAGTTGATATGCAAGATGTTACCAAAAGTATTCGTCTTGCGCTTGATAGTGCCTCAAAAATGATAGAAGAGGATATTAAAGATGTAATCATATCTCTTAATGGAGCCCATATACAAAGTTTTGAAACATCAGGTAAGGTAGCAGTTTCACGAGCCGATGGGGAAGTAACCGAAGATGATATGGGTCGGGTTATATCTAATGCTAATCCAGGGCCAAGTAGTCAAAATAAAGAAATTATTGCCATTATTCCTAAAACCTATATTTTAGATGAAGAGGCAGGAATTAAAAACCCTATAGGAATGAATGGAATTCGTCTCGAGTTAGAGGCTCTTATTTTAGAAGGTAATGCATCTCCTATTAAAAACTTGGATAAATGTGTGCGTAATGCTGGTTTGCATATTGAAGGACAAGAAGTAGGAATACTAGCCTCTGCACAGGCTGTTCTTACGAAGAAGCAGAAAGACCTAGGGGTAGCGGTGATTGATTTAGGAGCAGGAACAACCTCTATTGCAGTCTATGAAGAAGGAAGATTAATGCATGTAGCAATTATTCCTGTCGGAGCAGCTCATATTACTAATGATATTGCTATTGGACTCAGGACTTCAATTGAAGTAGCAGAAAAAGTAAAACTTAAATATGGACATGCATTTGAGGATGATATAAAGTCTGAAGCTAAGATAAAAATTGATCTTGCTGATATAAGTGCAGAGGAAGTCGGAGTATTTCCTCTATCATATATTGTGAGTATTATTGAGGCTCGATTAAAAGAAATTTTTGCCCTGGTGACGCAAGAGCTAAGGCTTATAGAAAGAGAGGGATTATTACCAGCCGGAGTAGTATTGGTAGGAGGAGGAGCTAATCTCAAATCTATTGCAGATTTAGCAAAACAAGAATTAAAATTACCGGTTAAAATCGGTATCCCTCAAGAAGTTAGTGGGAGTATAGCTGATGTAGATGATCCTATGTATGCAACATTAGTAGGACTTATTTTATCTGGATTTGATACAGATGAAGAAGAAGGTGGTGGGTACGACTCTCATATGAGTAGCTCTTCACGACACAAACCTAAGGCAGGATGGAATCCATTTAGTCGTTTTATGAAAGTATTCTTACCCGAGGAGAATTAATATATATATATATAAATTATATGAATAGAGATATAATATATGCTCCAGAACAAGAAGGGGGATCCCCTTCCCATAAGCCAGAATTATCTTCAGAAAAACTAGGAGAGAAACCTGCTGAAGATTTAGATACTATTCTTGAGGGAATAGAGATGAGTACAGAGGAACAACCTATGCCAGATACGGAACCTATATTAGAAGATGTCTTAGAGAGTGCCGCACAGGCTATACAAAGTCCAGAATTACCTTTTCCGATTTCAGAAAAAAGCGGATTATCCTATCAAGGGGAGACTATTAATGAATTGAAAGAACAATTACAAGCATTAGAATCAAGAGAAGATAAGCGTATCGAAGAGGAGATTACAGAAGCTCGGAAAAAAGCATATACACAGGTAGAGCAGGCACTGACATCCGCACAAACAGATCTAGATGATACCTTGCATAAAATTAATGCTAGACTCAACACATTAAAAGCAAATGATTCTAAAATAACACTGACCACTGAAGATTTTATTAATAGTACTCCTGCACTCAAAAGTATCGTTGATACCAAAGAAGAGTCACTCAGAGTATCACAGCAAACCTTTGCGGAATTTGAGTCCGAGACTCAAAGGCTTATTGATGAGGCTTATGAATCAGCTATAAAAGAAATGAAAGAACGATTAGAACCTTTACAACATGAATATGAAGGAAGTGAAGCGGAAGTGTATGATAAAAAAGTATTATTAGACCAGAAATTAGAATCTTTATTAGCTATTCCAGAAGAATTATTTAGCGATGCTCATATTGCTGAAATTTTAGCATTATATGGATTACAGAAGGGGCAAGATAAAATTCAACAATTACAAGAACAAAGTAAAGAAGCACAAGAACAACAAAAAAAGGATGATATCAAAGAAGAAATACTCCAAAATATATATTGGTCTAAAGATGAAATACCTGAATTAACACAGGCTATTAATACTGATATTGAAGCTAAATTAAAACAATTACAAGAACAATATCCAGAATTAGAGCCTATTACACAAGCATTAAAGTTATCGGGAAAAGACCGGTTTGCTTATCTTCTTAATTCAGAAGAACCCAAATTAGAACAATTGGCTTTTTGGTCTACTATGTATAAATCTAGAAATTGGGATAATATATTAGCTGAACATCCTCAATTGAGAGAATATGTAGAGAATCAAGTTAATCGTACATTTGCTGATCTAGAACAAACAAAAGAAGACTTTCATCTACAAAGAGAGAAGCAATCTCAGGAGCGTATTACTGCCACTATAGAGAATCAAGTTAGACGCTATAGAGATCAGGAAGTGAGGCGTATACAAGGAGAAATATCTCAAATTCAGAATGATGAAGTCTTTTATTCACAAGATAGAAAAGATAAAAGTATTGTACAAAGTAAAGAAGCCATTCGTCTCACAAATATGAATGAATTTAAAGCATCGATACAGTCTGGAGTTGAGGGAATAACCATAAATGAGGGGAGATTTATTACCAAAAATGATATAAGGGAAGCTAATGGTCAGATTAATGAGACAATGGATACAATTTTGACCGAAGTACAGGGATATATCACAGGAATGGGATATGAGCAGGGGAAAGTAAGATCTTTAGATGATTTGGATGAGTTTAGTAAAGAAATTAATAGTGATTTAGCGGTAGAAAATAAAAAGATTTTTAAGAATAAGCAAAAAATTGGACAATTAACAGTATTACAGACTCATATTGCTGATGTAAAGGAAAAATATCAGACTCTTAATGATCAGAAAACAGAAAATCAACAAATATACAAACAAAGGCAAGAGAAGGTGACAGAACTAAATAGTCTACTAGAAAGATTCCCTCGACATATACAAGAAACTCTTATGTCCTCTTCAATGAATACTATGTCGGAAAGACTTGATGCTTTGGTGCAAGAATTACAACAGTATGAGACTCCTGCTGAACTCAAATCTACAAGAGAGCGTATTGCATTATTACAAAAACAGATAGAAGATTTACAGAGGGTAACTTAAAGAAAAAATGCGACCCTTGGGTCGCATTTTAGGTTTCAATTGGGAGGGGCTGGAGATCGTCTAAGATATCACTGAGCATCATTTGGGATATCTGTAAGGTAATGATAAGACCCAGTATCTTGAAGGGAGTCGCTATGTAGATATATTGTTTACTTGATCTATTATAAAATGGTTTACACATTGTGATAAAATTTTCTTTGGAAAATCTTATTATAGAGTTATTACCTGTAAGTTCTAGACATACAATCGTGATAAGAGCAGGGGTAATTTCTAACCGATAATCACGTACAGGGATCCAGAGATACATGGAAAGGTACAGAATAACTGTATATATAATAATATAAGTAATGAATATGAGCAATTGTAATAGTCTTCATTCTATGCTATGATAGCCTTAATAATACATTATATATGCCATATCCTACCAAGAAAAAGTCTAAAGCGATTCGCCGTAATAAGCGAGAAAAGCGTGAAGATGTCCCAAAGTCAGCTCTTCCTACCACCAAACATCGCCGTAACCCTGCTAATCAGTTAAAGAAAACCCCTAAAGGAAAAATACTCGATAGAGAGGGGAGTCAATATGTATATGGGAAAAACTCAGTATTAGAAGTGTTAAAGCGAGACCCCAAGAGAGTACAAAAAATTTATATTACCCGAGAGAATCAAGTACGAGACAAGAGATTGGAGCAAATTTTGGAATTAGCCAAGGAATCTCTTGCCCTCATACAATATGTCCCAATTCAAAAAATCACAGGATTATTAGAAAAAGAAATCGCTGAAGAAGGAGATTATATTCATCAAGGAATTATTGCCTTAGTAACCGCAGAGCCTTTATTAAGTCTGGAGGAATGGGCCGCTACTATCAAAGATAAAGTAGGGGATACATCTCGAGGACTTGTTATTGCCTTAGATGAAATTACGGATCAGCATAATATTGGGGCAATAATTCGAGTAGCTGAGACTATGGGGGCTCTTGGAGTTTTAATGCCTAAGCATAGAGGAGGAATTATATCTCCTATTGGCTCAAAAGTAGCCTCAGGGGCAGATAAGTATATCCCTTTGGTACAAGTAGGCAATATGAATACTGCGCTTAACACCTTGAAGCAATTAGGCTTTTGGATATTAGGAAGTGATTGTAATCCTGAGACACCACCATTTTATCAATATGATTTTTCTGATTTGCCCACCGTACTCGTTATGGGAAGTGAAGGGAAGGGACTTCGACCAAGTATTGCCTCTAGTTGTGATATGCTCGGATATATCCCTATGTATGGAAAAGTACAGTCACTTAATGTAGCCACCGCCACCGCTATTATGGCTTATGAAATTGTAACCCAACAAACAACAAAGAGATAAGAATATTATTATTCCCTATCACCCCGTATAGTTGGGTCTCCTTCAGGATGTTTGCGATTGATTTTATCAATACTATTTTGCATTATTTCATCAAAGCTTATATTCAGCTCATCTAAGGTTAAATTAAAATACCATAACAAATCGCCCAATTCTTCTTTTATCTTTTCTGTATCTAAAGGGGAAAGGGCTTTTTTGGACTTTTTAATTAAATCTAATACTTTTACTGATTCAGTGACAAGCCCGGTGCTGGCATAATCTAATCGGGGAGAGGCGTCTCCCGTATGAAAATCAGTGTAATCTGCATAATCGGTTCTCAGGGCTTGTTTTTTATAATCGTGTAAATCCATATATTGATATAAATGAGGTGGATATGGGTGGACTTGAACCACCGACCTGTCGCTTATAAGACGACTGCTCTAACCAGCTGAGCTACACATCCAGGTATATACTAGTATATCATAAAAAATATGAGGAATACTAGTATATGAGAGCGATTAAGCAGGACTTACTTCTTGTACAATTGCCTCTTCTGCTTGAGGATTCATTAAGGCTTCGAATTCTTTTCTTTCTATAGTTTCATCTTTGATCAAAGCTTGAGCTAAGAGTTCTAATTTATCTCGATTATCGGTTAATGTTTGCTTACAAGTCTGATAGGCTTTATCAATAATACGCTTTACTTCCGCATCTATCTCTTGGAGAGTTTGTTCACTGTGATTGGGAATTTCTCCCGTACGATTATTGCGATAGTCTGAGTAATGTATAGGACCTAATTTACTCATTCCATAATAGCGTACATATTGCTCAGCAATTTGGGTTAATTGTTGTATATCATTGGAGGCTCCCGTTGTCATTTCACCAAATATCATCTCTTCAGCTACATATCCTCCCAGTGCTACTGCCATATCTGCTTCAAAGTGAGAGCGAGATACAAGTCTTCGGTCTTCAGTTGGCATTTTGAGGGTATATCCACCAGCTCTTCCTCTTGGGATAATGGTAACTTTCTGAATAGGATCGGAGTGTTCTAAGAAATGACCAGTAACTGCATGTCCTGCTTCATGATAGGCAACTAAGGTCTTTTCTTTCTCACTAATGATACGACTTTTTCGTTCTGGTCCCATTAACACTTTATCAATTGACATTAAGATAGCATTCTCAGATACGGTTTTCTTATTCTGACGAGCACTAAGGATTGCGGCTTCATTGAGAAGATTAGATAAATCTGCTCCAGAAAATCCAGGAGTTCTCTCTGCAATAGTACGTAAACTTACTTTTTTCTCTAGGGGTTTTCCTTGGGCATGAACGGCAAGAATTTGTTCTCTTTCTTTAATATCGGGTAAATCAAGAGTTACTCTTCTATCAAATCTTCCTGGCCTCATGAGGGCAGAATCAAGCACATCAGGGCGATTTGTTGCAGCGAGGACAATAAGACCCTTATTTGCTTCAAATCCATCCATTTCTACCAAAATTTGATTCAAAGTTTGTTCTCTCTCATCATTTCCACCACCTACTCCTGTTCCTCGAGAACGTCCAACGGCATCAAGCTCATCTATAAAGATAAGAGCAGGGGAGTTCTTTTCTGCGGTTTTGAATAAATCTCGAATACGACTTGCTCCAACTCCAACAAACATTTCTACAAATTCTGATCCTGAGGTAAAGAAGAAGGGGACTTGGGCTTCACTCGCAACGGCTCGGGCGAGTAAGGTTTTTCCTGTTCCTGGAGGTCCTACAAGTAATACTCCTTTTGGAATTTTAGCTCCAATATCAGTATATTTTTGAGGGTTTTTGAGAAATTCTACAATTTCTTCTAATTCTTCTTTTGCTTCTTTAAGTCCCGCTACATCAGCAAAGGTAAGCATTTTTTTACGGTCTTTGTCTGGCATAATAACTTTTGCCATAGATCGACCGAACATCATTGCTTGAGCACTTCCTTTTTGGGCTTGTCGTAGGGAGAACCAAATTAATCCTCCAATTAATAAGATCGGAACAAAGATATTAAGGAAAATAGAGAAGGCAATGCTATTTCCTTCATTATTTTGAATATTAATCTCAAGAGATTTAATTTTCTCTTCAGAAATTCCATAGGCCTGCAAGGATTCAACAAATGTTCCAGAAGGTTCTTTCTCTGCTTGTTTTATCTTATCGTCGTTTAATGTCGCACGAATGGTATTATTGGATACAACAACAGATTTTACTTGATCAGATTGAATATCTTGTACTATTTCAGAGAAGGGAACCTTACTGACATTTCCATTATTCCCAGCAATAAGGTATCCAAAGATAACAATGATAGCCAAAATAGACAACAGTCCCGAGAGAATGTTTTTCGTGAATTTTTTCATACGATATTCTGGTTAATTTATGTTAGACAAGACAGAGACTAATGCGATGTTCTTGAGGATCTATAGAAAGAATTTTGAATTGAGTTGCAACACCTTCTTTAAGGTTAGAGTATTTAGCTTTATCCTTCTCTATTTCAGAGTTATGAATTAATCCTCTTACTTCACTATCTAATTGTACGAATATTCCAAAGTGATTCATACGAGCAACCTCTCCTTCTACAATTTGATCTACATGGAATTTTTCTGCAATTTTCACCCAAGGGTCTTCAGATAATGCTTTGATAGAAAGGGAAACTTTTCCATTTACGATTTCAATTACTTGAGCTTTAACTTTATCTCCTTCTTTATAAAGGTCTCGAGGGTTTTCTACTAATTGCCATGAAAGTTCAGAAATATGCACAAGTCCTTCAAGTTTATGTCCATCTTTTCCAAATTTCATAAAGACTCCAAAGTCTACAACTCCGGTTACTTCACCTTCTACAGTGTCACCTTTTTGATAGCTATTTACGAGTTGAAGTTCTTCAGTTTTACGAGCTGCCTTCTCTGATACAATTAATTTATTTTCTTCTCGATCAACATTAATGATGGTAACTCGGAAAATATCTCCCGTATACTCTTTAAGTCGTGAAAGAATTTTGGTCTTATCACCACCGTCTACTCGAGGATAATGATCATAGGCAAGTTGAGATACCGGTAAGAATCCATTAATTCCGTTAATGCTGATGAGGAGACCTCCTTTATTTGCATCAATAATTTTAACTTCTACAGGTTCTTCAGATGCTTGTTTTGCAAATAAATCATCCCAGACCTTGTCTTCAGATGCTTGTTTTAATGAAAGTTCAATATACCCATCAACGGTATTGGTAGTAACTACCGTAGCAGTAACTTCATCCCCCTTCTTTAGGGTCTTAATCGTTCCAAACCCGTCATGAAGTTCTTCTCCTAGTACAATTCCTGTTCCAATAGGTCCTAAATTAATGTACATTGCATTGGTTCCAATCTCAAGAACAGTACCTTGTATATCTTCTCCTTCTACAGGGAGGTGAATCGGGTTAGCTTGGAGTAATGACTCCATCGTATCAATAGTTTTACTCATAGTGACAAGGTCTAAGTTAGTTAATAATAAGATATTATGAAACACTCTATAAAGTGTACAGATGAAAGCATAATAATCACCTTATATTTTAGCAAAAAATAAAGCAAATTGCAAGGGTGGGCGCAGGAGGGCTCGCCGTTCCGGTAATTTTCCTGACGGAAAATTCCTGCAGGCCGGGACTCGCGTGTTCGCCTTGTGCTTCTCACAAACTCACACTAGCTCCGTCCTTCGAGCTTGACCAATAAGTCTACTAGACTTATTGGTACATTAGGAGTGGGCGCAGGAGGGCTCGAACCTCCGACCAAAAGATTAAGAGTCTTCTGCTCTACCAACTGAGCTATGCGCCCTAATATTCTTTATTATTATACTGAATTCTATAAAAAAAGCAATGATACAGATTTAAATATGAAGAGGTTTAATCCCCAATTACTAGAAATCTAGACTTTGTAGCATTAAAGAATTGTTCTAATTCATCTTGATTAAGAGCTCTATCGTATAAAGAGGCATGAGATAAGTTTCCTTGATAATTGCTTCCTATATAATATATTTCTTGTGTAAGAGGATAATCATTAGTAGTTGGAGTCTCATATGCTAATATCCCATTTATATATACCTTAATAGTATCATTATTATTGTGAGTGATTGCGATATTATACCATTTATCAGCTTCTAAAGTGATGCCGGTATTATATTGATAGTCAGTATAATCATAATCACTAATCAATTCATTGTACACAGCACTATTTCCATTCAGAATAATAATATTATTCTCTAAATAAACATAACTCGAGAAACTATCTAATCCAATGGAGGACTCAAAGGTATTTATATAATTAGAGCTTCCTATATCTAATGATAATGGTTTGATCCAAGTATTGTAGGTGTAACTAGATAATGGTTGAGGAGTTGGAAAAGTAATTCCGTATCCAGTATTATCAAAGATAAAGTTCCCTCCATCATCTTGATTGTATGTAATAGGTTGCCCCATTCCAGGAGTAGCAATAAAGTTATTAGAACTCAAATCCTTCCATGCAGTGCCAGCTCCTGGATAAGATTGACTACATACATCAAGATATAGAATAAGATTATCAGTAATAGGGGGAGTAACACAGTCTATGGGGATAGGTAGTCTAGGAGTTGTTTTAAAACAAGTAAATTTACAGTTTGCATTATTGCGAAGTTGAGGTGTAGAAGTTCCATTACTTTGCCAAATCGTATTAAAATTCCAGGTGTTAAAACTATCTTGTTGCAACATTTGGGAATTAGTAAGACCAGTAGCATTCCCAGCGGAAGATTCTTGTTGACTTGTCTCAATGCTCCAATAGTTATTAAGATTGATCAAATTACTACTATTCTCATTGAGGAAAAAGTAGGTCATTCGTCCAGTAAAACCTTTGTTAGTAGGATTGGTGAATCCTGGGGAATCATAAATAACCCGTCCCGTACTATAACTATTACTGGTGACGGAATCACTATTTGCTCCTACAAAACCTCCAAAAGATTCTCCTTGAGAGGCTAGTTCTTCTGGTGTCCATTGTACTATGGTTGTATCTACTATGAGAATGGATTCGTCATAGCCACCATTTGTGAATGTTACATCACCGGTAGCATATGAATTATGTATTCCAACTTCTACGTCTGGAATACCTGTATCTGCAATAGTAATAGTATTATTTTCTCCACCAATAAGGGGGTTTACATTAAGCATTAGTCCTACAAAGCCACCGCCGTAACTTAATCCTCCAATAAAGACATCTCCTGTAGCATATGATCGTATAATACTTGATGTGCTGTTTGACATCTGACCTACAAATCCCCCAGCACCCGTTTCGGCTATGGTTATATTTCCGGTAGCATGAGAATCTCGAATAACTCCACCACTCATATCTCCTACAAATCCACCAGCATTACTTCCTATTTTTCCATTACTCTCATCTCGTATTCCTAATATATTTCCATTGGCACAGGTATTTGATATTTGTCCTCCTCTCATCCTTCCAACAATACCTCCAAGAGCACCTCCTCCATCTATATCAGCATTTGATGTAGAGTTAGTGATGGTACCATTTTCCATTTGACCTACAAGCCCCCCTATAACATTACCACTTCCACGTACTTGACCGCCAGTAAAGGAATTATCGATAAGACCATTATTCATCTCACCTATAAGTCCTCCTCCATATAATCCAAATCGAGCCCAACTTATTCCATCTGCAAAGGCATTGCGTATCTCCGTTTCTCCATTAGAATGCCCCACAACGCTCCCCACATATTGTTTACCTAATATATAATGATCCTGTAATATCACATTATATAATTTGGCCCCATCAGTACGAGCAAATAGACCAATATAATAATTATACCCTTCATTGAATGGGGTTGTCCCTTCACGATCAATAGTAAGTCCTATTATTCCATAGCCATTTCCATCAAAATGACCCGTAAAAGGGGTGTCGTTAAACCCATCACCTCCAATAGGAGTAAATCCTCGACCTTCATTCCATGTCACTGTCCCTCGAGCATCAATATTATTTCCTAAACGATAATAGGCATCTAAATCTTGAGTCATCGACTGTAATTCCCAATCATTGGTTATAATATAAGGACTTACCGGAGTCCCTTCCCCTTCCAAATTAGAGAAAACTTCAGCTATATCGGTGGGCTCTGTATCATGGGGAGTAGATAAAGGTTTATTAATCTCAATTTGATTACTGTAGGTTATACCAGAAGGAGTAATAGCATAGGAGCGTATATAATAGGTGTTAATAATACGCATATTCTGAATTTCAGAATTATAACTTAATTGATTGTCTGAATGAATAATTTTACTATCTTCAATAGTTGGGTTGGGGTTAGTATCATATACGATACCTCGTTCCAGAATAAGGAGGTTCCCAGATATAATTGAGGTATTAACGGATGCACAGATTACGTTACATGAACCTAAGGTAGCGTTTATAATTATAGAGCTCGGCGAATTAGGGATAGTGATCATTGGTGTTGGTTGAGTAGGAACAGATACTAATGGACGTATACGAGATGTTGAGGCAATAAGGGGTGGTGTTTCTTCTGGAGTAGTTGGGATAACGGGTTCGCGATTATCGTCAAAAGTAATATCCGTGGGGATATTGCTCTGTAAGGGAAGAGGAGGAGCTGATAGAAGATTATTTCGATTAAGGGTATTACGAGATAAAAATGAGAACATTCCATTTGAAATAAACCCTACTAATAATAATAAAATTACGAGTAGGAGTAAGAGAGCTCGATTTTTCTTCTTATGTTTTTTATCTTGTTGTTGTGTATTTATTTCAGGCTGCATGACAAAGTATTTTTTATTTTAATCCAATAGAGAAAAGAGTACTATAACTATAATCTAGTATACCACACTTATTTGAAAAGACAATGAGATATGATACAATAAATATATTCTCAAATACACATAAATATACTATATGAAATTAGACAATGAATTTGTTATCGCAATCGGAGGAAAGGCTGGTCAAGGAGTCCTCAGTATGGGTGATTTTATTCGGCATATAGTTCAGGATTTAGGTTTATATAGTTTTGTTTGGGTGGATTATCCGAGCCTCATTAAAGGAGGGCATAATGTGGTATTTATTCGGGTATCGAGTGAGCCTGTATATGCTCCGGTGGAATATATTACCTATTTGATTGCTTTGGATTCTGAAAGCATTGAAATCCATTATGATGATATGGTGAAAGATGGTGTGTTAATATACGACAAAGATAGTACTAAGCAAGAGATTCATACGAAACCCTCTAAAAAACAGCCATTTTTTGGAGTAGGAGTTCCGTTTCAAGCAATATCGCGGGGTATTAATAAGTCTCCACGATATGCGAATACCGCAGCTATTGCAACTCTACACTTTGTATTAGGTTGGTCATTAGATGGATATAAGTCTCTCATTAAGAAAAAATTCAAGAAAAAGAGTCAAACCATTGTAGATGATAATATAAATGCTATTGATCAGGCTTATCAATATGTTGAAGATAATTATGATACTATCTTTCATAACACCTTGTTGAAGGGGGCGGCTAAACCTTATTATGCTATTGATGGAAGTCAAGCACTTGCTTTTGGGGCTATTAAAGCTGGAGTTAAATTTACCGCAGCCTATCCCATGACACCAGCAACTCCTATTTTTGATCATTTAGCCAAACATGCAGATGATTATGGAATTATTGCAAAGCAAGCAGAAGATGAAATATCAGCTATTTGTATGACGGTAGGAGCTTCATATGCTGGTGCAAGAGCATTGACTATGTCATCAGGAGGAGGCTTTTCTTTAATGGTAGAGGCTTTGGGGTTATCCGGGATAACAGAAACTCCTTTGGTAGTCATTAATGCAATGAGAGGAGGTCCTAGTACCGGGCTTCCCACAAAGACAGAACAGTCAGATTTACGATTTGTTCTCCATGCTTCTCAGGGAGAATTTCCTCGAGTTGTCTTAGCTCCGGGAGATAGTGTTGAATTATATACTATGATTCAACATGCTTTTAATTTAGCAGATCTGTATCAATTACCAGTAATTGTGTTAACTGATAAATATTTAGCTACTTCTCAAATGATGTTCCCACAAGATATAGATATTAATGCAATATCAGTAGATAGGGGAATTGTAATTAAGAAGAAAGCAGATATCGGCTCTGATACATATGCTCGATATCTTTTTACTAAAGATGGAGTTTCTCCTCGGGCCTTTCCTGGTACACGTGGGATTACCTTTCACTCTGGATCAGATGAACATAATGAATATGGTGAAATTAGTGAAGACCATATCAATCGTGTCAAAATGATGGATAAGAGAATGAAAAAAGAACATAGTCTTTTACCTCATATTCCGAAACCAGAAGTATATGGAAACCCTTATGCAGAGCTTACTCTAATTAGTTGGGGTTCTACAAAATGGGCATGTATTGAAGCGGTAGAATTATTAGCGAAACAAGATATTACTGCTAATGTATTACACTTTTCATATATTTATCCATTTAATATTAAAAAAACGCAACCATTACTTGACCGTATTCAAAAATCAGTAGTGGTAGAGAATAATGCTACGGGACAATTTGCTGGACTTTTGAAGCAATACTTTAATTTTGAGCCACAACATGCATTGCTCAAATATGATGGACATCCATTTTATCCTCAAGAAATTAGTAAAATTATTCATAATACAATGTTTTAAGGTATGAAAACAAAAAAAGATTTATCATCTCATTATACACAATCTACTCCTAACTGGTGTCCAGGATGTGGTAATTATGGTATTTGGGTTTCTATTAAAAATGCTTTACAGGAACTAGCTATTCCAGAACATAAAGTTGTATTAGTGGGGGATGTGGGATGTTCTGGAAAATTATCTTATTGGACTCACTATAATGGGTTTGCAGGATTACATGGAAGGTCTATTCCTATTGCCGAGGGGATTAAGATGGCTAATTCAGATTTGACGGTAATTGTAGTAGGAGGAGATGGTGGGCTTCTGGGTGAGGGCTTACAGCATTTTCTTCATGCATGTCGCCGTAATGTTAATATTGCAGTTATTCTTCATAATAATCAAGTATATGGCCTTACTACTGGGCAGACTTCTCCCACTTCTGATCCAGGATATATGAGCTCCACCACTCCAGATGGATCATATGAAACTCCCCTTAATCCTTCTTTATTAGCCCTTACCGCTCAAGCTACCTTTGTATCAGCTGGATTTGCAGGGAATACAACTCATTTAACGGAGATTATGAAAGCTGCTATTTTGCACCCTGGATTTGCCTTGGTAGATGCTTATCAGCCTTGTGTAACGTATAATTATATTAATACCTATGAATTTTATTCTAAACGCGTATATGATGTAAGTACTACTCCGTATAAACCTAATAATCGATTACGTGCAATGAAGAAATCAATGGAAATAGAAGGGGGTAAAAAATTTCCTATTGGTATTTTATTTCAGGATACTGAAAAGCCATCATTACAATCACAAATTCAAAATCGAGTAAAACCTCTTGTTAAGCAACCAATTACCTCTATATCCGTAACATCCTTATTTGAACAAGATTAGTATATGGCAATTAAGATAGGAACACTGTATGTTGATAATTTGACAAAAGAAGCGGTATTGTCTCGAGTAAATAAGGCAATAGATAATCAAAAAGTAGTACAGATAGTAACTCCTTACTCAGAATTTGTGGTAGAAGCAGAAAATAATGTTCAGTTTAGAGATGCTATTAACTCAAGTGAACTGAGATTACCTGATGGGATGGGAGTTATCTGGGCAGGAGCTTATTTAGCGCATAAGTGGGATAATATCATTCAATCTTTTTGGGGAGTATTAAATTTAGATAGTAGGTTATATTCTGTATTTCCAGAAAAAATTAGTGGCTCGGACCTCATTTATGATGTTTTGGATCTAGCTCATACAAAGAAGTTAAGAGTATATTTATTAGGTGGTGAAGGGGAAACTCCAGAGAAAGTGCAAGAGTATATCAAATCTCATTATCCTCGTATTCAGCTAAGTGGGAGTTATGCCGGGAAAGTTCCTGAATATGATGCTGATATATATGCTGAAGTTAAAGATAGTCACTCAGACATAGTATTAGTTGCGCTATCATATCCTAAACAAGAAATTACTGCTTCCCATATGAAACAATATTTTAAGAAAAACGACCATAAGGGCGTTATTATGTGTATTGGTGGTACATTAGACTTCTTAGCGGGAGTGCAAAAACGGGCTCCTAAATGGATGAGAAGAATGGGGTTAGAGTGGTTATTTAGATTGATTCAACAACCCAGTCGTATTCATAGAATATATAAGGCTACCATTTCATTTGTACGGTTAATGTATCGATATCGTCATCATATTGACAAATAGAGGGGTAATACGGTATAATAATATAAATTAGGCTAATTATATTTTTAGTATGGCAGTACCAAAGAAACGACATAATCATAGTAGAACGGGGAAAAATCGTTCTCATCATGCTCTCAAAAATGTTGAGGCAAGAGTTCGAGGTGTATCTCATCGATTAAAAAAGTTTCTTGCAAAAACGAACGGCTAGATAGTAGTAAAAATAGAGTCCCTAAATATCAAAAACATATATGGCAAATCGGCACTTTATGCGATCAGTAGCGATGCAAACCTTGTATCAAATTGATGTATCCGATCTTTGGGGAAAAGATACTCTCTGGGATATCATACAAGAGTCCATTGCTCGAATGGCAGAAAATATTGACGATACTTCCTATATTAAAGAAGTGATTAGTGGTATTATTCAACATCGGACTGAGATAGATAATTCTATCACTAAATATGCTACGGGTTGGGTTGTAGAAACTATTGCTCCCGTTGAGAGGAACATATTGCGTTTGGCTATTTATGAAATTGATTATTATGCGGATGAAGATATTCCTCCTAAAGTAGCTATTAATGAAGCTATTGAGCTTGCGAAAGCTTTTAGTGGGCCTGCTGCAGGGAAATTTGTAAATGGTATATTAGGCGGTTTATATAAGGATAAAGAGCAATCTAGTGTATGAGTAATTTAGCCACATTGGAAGAAGTTTTGGGATATACATTTCAGAACAAAGATTTATTAAAGCAAGCTTTGACACATCGTTCTTATCTCAATGAAAATCCAGACTTTACCTTAGGACATAATGAAAGATTGGAGTTTTATGGAGATGCTATTCTTGAGGATATTGTAACGGGACATTTATTCCATCATTATCAAGATAAAAATGAAGGTGAATTAACTAATTTAAGAGCGGCTTTGGTGCGAGGTGCTCATCTTGCTCAAGTTGCAGATAAGATTTCATTAGACCAATACATTAATATATCAAATGGAGAACGTAATGATCCGTCTGCAAAGGCTTATATTACTGCTAATGCTATTGAGGCCCTTATTGCGGCAATGAGATTAGATGGGGGATATGAGGCAGCTCAGAGATTCATTGAGACATTTATTATTGTAGATTTGGATACTATTCTTGCTGAAAAATCTTTTATCGATGCAAAAAGTTTATTACAAGAGAAAGTGCAAGAAAAATATGGAATTACTCCTAAATATGAAGTTATTGCAGAACAGGGGCCTGATCATAATAAAACCTTTGAAGTTGCCGTATATGTAGGAGATGTAGAGTATGCTCGAGGAATGGGCTCCTCTAAACAAAAAGCTGAGCAAGATGCTGCGAAAAACTCATTACATAATATGTAATATATGCATATAGGATATGATATTGATGGTGTTTTGACAAAACGTGATTATACTCACGTATCACGCTTTGGGGTAAGGGGTTTTGTTAAGGTTCTTCAAGCTTATTTTCCTCAAATAATTCGGAGATGGACATTGAATCAACCTTTGCAAGATGATATTGTTATTGCTCAGAAAATTTCCAAAAAGCACACCATATCTATTATTACTGCTCGTCCTGCTTCTTTTCGTCGTTATACTGCTCAGTGGTTACATAATGTAGCACATATAGAATATGATCATTTATATTGTGTGGGATTAAAAGATGGATTTGCGGAGCGTAAGCTGAAAGTTGCTCAAGATTTAGGAATTGATGTATTATTAGATGATACCTTAGAAACAGTTACCTTGTTTTTGGAGAATGGAATGAATGCGCATAAATTTGAAACCTGGAAAGAAGCAAAACACTATATTGAAACATTATGACATTATGGGAAGGATTTTTATTAGGTTTGGTGCAAGGAGTTACTGAAGTACTTCCCATCTCAAGTACGGCTCATTTAATTTTGGCCCAACGTCTTTTGGGTTTAAATGATATTACGATTTCTTTTGATGTGATGATGAATTTTGGGAGTTTAATTGCGATTCTGATTTATTTTAGAGATATTTGGCTTGATTTGATTGTAGGGACATTAAATTATATTAAAATTACCATCAATGTATGGCTTAAAAAATATCCTCAGCTAAAGAAATATGTTCCACGATTTAGATCTATGGAAACTGAATATTCACGTAATACTTCTTTTTACCAAGCTTCCAAACAGTCAGCCCAAACATTTCTCTTTTTAGGAATCGCTACCTTACCTGCTCTTATGGCGGGATATCTGTTGAAAGATTGGATTGAAAATAATGCCCGTACTCCTTTTGTGATTGCGATTGCTTTGATTATAGGGGGAATTCTATTGGGTATAGCAGATAGATGGGGGAAAAAGCATAAATCACTATCAGAACTTAGTCCTATTAATGTTATTATTATTGGGTTTTCTCAAGTACTCTCATTAATTCCAGGATTTTCACGAACAGGGTCTACCATGATTGGAGGATTGTCAGTAGGTCTTAATCGTAAAGACAGTGCAGCATTTGCGTTCTTATTAGGAGCTCCTATTATCACCATTGCCACAATAGCATTATTGCCAGAATTTATTGCGGAATATAGTTATTCTCATGCAAATGCTCTCGCCTTTATTACCTCAGGAATTGTTACATATATTACCCTTCATATATTATATCGTATGGTACAAAAACAATCCTTTAATGTGTTTGTTGTATATCGTATCGTATTGGGAATCATATTATTAGCATTATATACATCTATACTATGAAAAAAATCATCTGTAATTGGAAAATGAATCCAAATTCTCTAGATAAGGTTAATACTATTATCCAGGCTATTTTGAATTGTGGGATACCAGTAGGAAGATCTGAATTAATTATATTACCACCAACTCTTTATATATCAACATTACAACAATATCAAAGTCAATTATTTGCATCTCTAGGGGTTCAAGATATATCTGATGCGTCTGAGGGAGCATATACTTCACAGATTTCAGCTGAAATGGTATATAATTTGGGTTTGGAATATGCGCTTATTGGTCATTCCGAAACTCGTATGTATCAGCATTATTCGGCGAATATAATTGCTCAAAAATGTGCTCAAGCTTTACAGTATAATCTAATACCTATCATTTGTGTTGGGTATGAAGATAATCCTATAAAGGGAGAGGTAAATATTGATTTGATTAAGACAGAATTAACTTCAATATTATCTATTGATCATAGCTTACTTCAAGATAAACATATCATTATTGCCTATGAGCCTATCTGGGCAATTGGTACCGGTATAGTTCCTAGTATAGAAAATATTGAAACGGTAAGTATTTTAATTAAACGGTTATTCCAAGATACTATTCCCCATGAATATAATACAACGGTATCCGTGGTATATGGAGGAAGTGTGAATAAAGATAATATTCAATCTTTGGAGACAATTCCATCTATAGATGGGTTTTTAATTGGAAGTGCATCATTAGATATTGAACAAATTCCTATTATACTAACATAATATAATTGATACTTAGGTCATACTATGATATGCTACAAATATAGTAAATATATAGCATATGAAAATAGATATTATTACCCAAACTCAAGAAAATACTGATTATCGTAAAGTTGTTGCTACAGGAGCAGATAGTCAATTAGTACTTATGTGTTTAAGCCCTGGTGAAGATATTGGGGAAGAGGTATATGGTGAAGTTGATCAAATTACTATCGTAGTAGATGGTACTGGAAGATTAGAAATGCCGGGAGATAATGGACCTATTGAAGTAGGGGATTTAGTTTTTGCTCCAGCTGGGGTAAAGCATAATATTATTAATGATTCGGAAGGCGATTTAAAACTTTATACTATTTACGCTCCACCTGAACATGATCCAGGAGAAGTTCAAGCAACGCAAGGAGATGAGCTTGAAGAAGAGGAAGTAGAGTTAACAGAAGATTTTGATGAATAAGATATGCGTATACTTATTGTTGAGGATGAGATAGATATCGCTGATACACTAAAATTATACCTTGAGAAGCAAGGGTATGCCGTTGATGTTAAGTATGATGGGAATACGGGATTCTCAGCATTAAAACTCAATCAATATGATTGTTGTATTCTGGATTTAAATTTACCCGGTAAAGATGGAATGGAAATTATTCAAGAAATTAGAGAAATGGGGAATACGGTTCCAACCATTATGTTAACCGCAAGATCTCAAATTTATGACAAATTAGATGGCTTTAAGTATGGAGCCGATGATTATATGACAAAACCTTTTCATTTGGCAGAAGTTGTCGCTCGTATTGAGGCAGTAATACGGAGATTTTCTGAAAATAAAAGTATACATTTACAGGTCGCTCAGTATGAAGTTCTTCCCCACCAAAATCGAGTTATGGAGAATGGAAAGAGTATTGAACTATCGACTAAGGAGATGAGATTATTGGAGTATCTTATTCGAAATCAGAATCGTATTATATCAGCAGAAGAATTATTAGAACATGTATGGGATGATTCTGTTGATATGTTTTCTGATACGGTAAAGACTCATATTAAAACATTAAGAAAGAAAATAGACCCTCAAAAGCAGCTTATTAAAACAGTAAAAGGGAAGGGGTATGGTATCTTTAGTGAGACATAAATATATGATTTCTCTTTCACGTTCACTTCACACATAGGAGAGTATAGTATAAATAGAATCAGAGATGATTCAATAATACTAACTAAAGAAATGAATATGAGATATCAGAAACAATTTGTTCAATCAAAAGCACGACTTATTGATTCAAAACATCGTTTGAATCTCACCCATCATATCTCTAGTATTGCTCATCATGATATGATTAAAAAAGATGGTATTGAAAGAGTCTTTAAAGGCAAACGTAGATAAGCTGTATATACACTAGACTAATCAATTGCACCTTATTTATATGAATTACAATTAAATCTTCATTAATTCTATCTGGGAACAGATATTAGCATTCTATCAATATAGAATCTTAGTCCATGAGAAAAAGAGAAGATCATTACTTCTCTTTTTCTATGTTATAATGCACATTATATGAGTCAATATTTTCACACATTGCAGTTTCGACTAACCTTGTATTATACAGGGCTATTTGTGTTATTAAGTGTTATTTTATTAGTTACGGTGAATGTATTGGCTTTACGATATTATCAACAGACCGAATTAGGTCTTGATAGTCTATCTATATATGATCAGCTTCTTTCAGAATCAGAACAAACATCTTTCCCTGCAGAAAAATTTATTTCTCTTATACGAGAGGTAAGAGATCAAGATTTATCAACCATTCGGCGTAGTTCATTCTTTATTTTTGCTATTTTAGTGGGATTATCTGTTGCAGGAGGAAATGCTATCTCATCTCAAATATTAAGCCCTATTAAAGATATTAATAGGCAAATAAAAGCTATTCAAGCAGAATCAATAGAAAAAATATCATATCCCCATTTGGATGAGGAGTTACAAGAATTAATTTCTTCTATTAATGAAATGCTATTGAGACTGGGGAAAAGTTTTCGTTCACAAAAAGAATTTATTGAATATGCTTCTCACGAATTAAAGACACCATTATCTGTGATGATGGCAAAGACAGATTTACTTTTGGCTGATTCAGATATATCTTCCCCCCATCAAAAACTTATTTTGGAAGTACAGCATAAAATTGAATATTTAAATGATTTAATTAATGATTTGTCATTATTATCTTTATCTAAGGAGCATTTACAATTTGAATCAGTAAGTATACAATCGATTATTCAGACGGTTATGAATAATACTCAAGCCAAAGCGAAAGCAAAACATATTACGATTATATCAAAAGGGAAAAAACTTGATAAAATGATTTCATTAGTCCCTATATTGTTAACCCAAGCAGTTGAAAATATTGTTGAAAATGCAATTCAATATTCCCCAGAAAAGAGTTCTATTGATATTGAAACCATCTTATACAATAAGTTTTTTACTATGCGAATATCGGACACAGGAGTAGGTATTCCTGAAAATGTGATTCATCGTATCTTTGATAAATTTTATCGAGTAGATTCATCGCGCTCTCGACATACCGGAGGAAGGGGGCTTGGTTTAGCGTTAACTAAGGCTATTATTGAACTTCATAACGGTACTATTCAAGTAAAATCTCAAGAGGGAAAGGGAACTCAATTCACTTTACATATTCCTATTGGATAACAAAATCGTTATTTGGAAATTAAAGGTTTGATAATAAGAATACTGAAAAAGAGTATAGCATTGATACTGACAATGGTAGCTCCTGTTGGAATACCTCCTAAAAATGATACTATAATGCCAAGAGTAATGCTAAATAGAGCAATAATAATAGCAATAATAAGGGTGCTTTGAAAGCTTTTAGAAATCTGTAAGCTAGAACTTGCTGGTAAAATAAGTAAGGCTGATATAAGTAATGCTCCTGCTAATCTTATACTCATAATAACGGTAAGAGCAGTAATGATTGAAAATACAATATCAAGAAAAATCACCGGTAATCCACTAATTTTAGCTTCTTCTGGGTTAAAAGAAATTGCCATAAATTCTTGATAAAAGAGAATAATAATCGAGATAATACTAACGGAACCAATAATAGCAAAAATAAGCTCTTGTTGATTAATGGCAAGAATATTTCCAAATAAATAGCTAAAAATATCAATATTAAATCCTGTAGAAATACTCGATAAAATAACTCCTACAGATAATCCTAAGGCGGCTAGTATTCCAATAATAGCATCTCCCTCAAGAATTTTATTGCGCGTAAGAGAGTAAATAATGAGAGATGCAATAATTACAAGCGGAATAGCAATAATAAGAGGATATATTCCGAATACAATTCCTAATGCAATAGCTCCAAAACTAATATGAGCGAGCCCATCTCCAATTAAGGACATCTTTCTTAATACCAAAAAAACTCCTAATACAGCACATAATACGCCTAAAAATAGGCCTGCAATAATAGCGCGTTCTACAAATTGATATTGAAAAATTTCTAAAATATTATTCATGTTGATGACAAATCAGATGTTGAGAGTTCTTGCCGAAATAATTACTCATTTGATTAGATTCACAAAAGGTATTAAAGTTTCCCCAAAATACTAATTTTTGATCAATAATCATGAGCTTTTCCGCATATGTACCAATATCATTCATATCATGAGTAATAAGAAGAATGGTGAGACCTTTTTGATGTAAGTCAGTGATAATTCTATAAAAGGTTCCCCGGACATCCAGATCTAATGCATTGGTGGGTTCGTCTAAAATAAGCATTTTAGGCTGTGATACTAAGGCTTTTGCGAGCCAAACGCGTTGTCTTTGTCCACCGGATAAATCATGGATAGACATTTTAGCTAAATGATCGATTTCTAAAGAAGCAAGAGTTTCTTGTACTTGCTGTATATGAGTATTGGAAAGTATACGAGGCCAATTGAGAGTTGAGATAAGTCCTAGGGATACAATTTCTTCTACTGTAGCGGGAAATTGAAGTGAATAATGCGTAGATGATTGAGGTACATATCCGATATAATTCCAATTCTTAAAATGTTGAATAGGTTGATTCCATAAGGTAATGGTTCCCGTATATGGATTTAAATTCAATAATGTACGGATTAAGGTAGATTTCCCTGCGCCATTGGGACCTGCTATTCCAATAAATTCTCCTTGATAAATATCAAAGCTGATATCAGATAAAATGATATTATGTCCCAGTTCAACAGATATATTTGTAGCAGTAATAATCGGTATACTCATATCTATTGAGTATATCATCTAATCACAGCTAAGACCACTACGAAGATTTTTTAGATTATCTTCCATGATAGTAATAAAGGATGTATTTGATTCAAACTGAGCTTGTGTGATATTGTGAGCACCATTGAGCATAAGAATAGGAACACCTGTTTCATTTGATACGGTCTCCGCAATACGAGGCTCTATCAGTTCTTCACTAAAGACTGCTTGAGCATTTTCGGCTCGGATGGTTTTTACCAGATTCGCAATATCTTGAGCGGAAGGTTCACTATTAGGACTTAATTCTTCAGTTGTTACATATTCAAGATTGTATTTTTTTGCTAAATATCCAAATGTTCTATGTCCAGCTTGAACGATAGTTCTATTTTTACACGTACCAAGAGTGGTAGAATATCGAGCATCTAGATTTTGAAGTTGTTGAATATAATTAGTAGTATTTGTTGTTAGGGTAGTATTATCAAATGTATTTAAAGAAGCGAGAGCTTCAGAGATGGTATTTGTTGCGGTAATAGTATTAGAGAAGTCTAACCAGAAATGAGGGTCTAGAGTATGATCTTCATGGTTTTTCTCTTCTTTATCATGTGCATGATCATCTTTTCCTCCATGATCGTGGCTATGCTCTTCTCCTTCAATAAGAGTAATATTTTTACTTGCGTCCACTACTATTACCGATGAAGGTAATGTTGCTACAATATCAGCTACCCAAGGTTCCATCTCATTCCCTGTATAAATAAATACATCTGCATTTTGAATAGTCGTAATATCTTTAGGTGTTGGTTCAAATGAATGAGGCTCGACTCCTGGAGGGAGTAATAAAGAGACATCTCCCGTGTCAGCTGCTAATTGTTTGGCAATGTCATAGAGAGGAAATAATGTTGTAACAATAGTTACTTTTTCAGGAGTGACAGATTCAGAAGCATCATTGTTTTGTGGGGTTGATTGCCTATTTTCACTGAGTACCAAGGTAACTGCGATAATACCCAAAATAATGGGAATGAAAAGAAGTAAAAGTCGAGATTTTTTCATATACATTATTATTTATACTATGAATCAAATATATCATATATGCAAATTATTCGCAAATATCGAAAAAAGGGTGTGTTATACTATATATAGTGCATAAATAGTATAAATATCATATGATTGGGTTTATTCGTAAAAGTATAGGTATAGGATTGATATCAGGAGTTTTTTTTATTGTATATACTAATTCATCTATTAATCATGATTCTACTCCATTTGTAACTAAGGATATACAATCACTTTCTCCACATCGAGTAGGGTTGGTACTGGGAACAAGTGAAAGAACAATGACAGGTCGTGATAACCCCTATTTTGTGAATCGTATTAAAGCTGCCGTTGAACTATATGAAGCTGATAAAATTGAGAAAATCTTGGTAAGTGGTGATAATGCTCAAATTTCATATAATGAACCTCAGGCCATGAAGGAAGCCTTGCTTGCTCAAAATATTCCAGAGGGAGATATAGTACTTGATTATGCTGGATTTCGTACATTAGACTCAGTAATTAGGGCTCGCGAGGTATTTGGACAGACTGATATTATTATTGTGTCACAAGAGTTTCACGTGAAAAGAGCAGTATATATTGCTCGTACCAGAGGTATTGATGCAGAAGGATTTATTGCTGATGGAGTTCCATTATCTTCAGATATTCGTACTCAGATCCGAGAAATTTTAGCGAGAACTCAAGCTTGGAGTGATGTTCATATTCTTAATCGTCAGCCAAAGTTTTTGGGAGAAAAAGAAATAATATAAATCTAAAAAGAGAGTTCATATGAACTCTCTTTTTAGATTATGGGAGTTATTATTAAGCAGCGAGGCTTTTATTAATAGTTCGAATACAAGTGGTACAGGCCTTTACTTTGGTTCCATCAGGAAGCGTATAAGGCTGTACATTTACTTTTTGAGTATGCTTACTGGTAGGGTTATAATTTCCACGCAATAATTTACGCTTGGTTACAACCATCGCTTTTTTTGTACAAATTGGTAATTCACATCGTCGAGACATACTATAAAATTAACGGTATTATTGAGATTAATGACAAAATATGGTATTATTATACCGGTAAAGATAATAAAAGTCAACTCCTTATGGATATAGCTATTACATTAATTTTATTTCAAATTATTATATTGATTTTTGCAGTTATTGTTCATGAGGTATCTCATGGAGTCATTGCCTTGGCTCTTGGCGATCCAACAGCCAAACTAGCGGGAAGATTAACATTGAATCCTATTCCTCATATTGATATATACGGATCTATTATTCTTCCCGTATTAATGGGGGTACTGAGTAGTGGGGCATTTATGTTTGGGTATGCAAAACCAGTACCGTTTAACCCATATTTGTTGAGAGATCAAAAATGGGGTCCAGCTTTGGTAGCTTTAGCGGGACCTGGTTCTAATATATTATTAGCCTTAGGATTAGGAGCATTATATCGTATCGCGGGATTATTTATGGTTATACCTACAGAAATAGGACAGCTATTTGGTATTGCTATTATTATCAATATTGTCCTTGCGGTTTTTAATTCAATTCCCATTCCGCCTCTAGATGGGTCGAAAATGATTGCACCTTTTCTTCCATACCGTGTATTAAGAAGCCAAGCTTATACGGTATTAGAACAGCAAGGTATGTTTTTGGTCTTGCTCTTTGCATTATTTGGATTTAGATTATTAAGTCCTATTGTTTTTGGATTAGCTAATCTTATTTTGGGGTAGTATGCATGTGAGTCTTATTGTTTCAGGACGAGTGCAAATGGTGAGATTTCGTGTATTTGTTGTAAAGTGGGCGCAATACTATGATGTTTGCGGAACAGTTCAAAATAATGGAGATGGAACGGTGAAAATTGAAGCATGGGGAAGTAAAGAATCCTTACAATTACTCATACAAAAAGTACATAAAGGATCTCGACTGTCTCGCGTTGACAATGTGGCTGAGGTTTGGGATAATAAGGGGTATAGTAATTCAGAACCTCGGATTTTTAAGTTAATACACTGAATATGATACAGATACTCCTTATAGAAAATGTTCCCAAAATCGGTAAGAAAGGTGATATTGTTACCGTATCAGATGGATATGGAAGAAACTTTTTGATCCGTAAACATATGGGAGTTATCCCTACTTCTCAAGATATTGCTAAATATAAAGCTCAGATTGATAAAGCTCATTACACAGAACAAGCAAGAATACAAGAGTTACAACAGTTAAAAGAAAAGTTAGAAGCTTATTCCATTACCTTTACTGTTAAGACAAATAAAGAAGGGCATTTATTCGGTGCTATTAAGGAATCAGATATTATATTACGTATTAAAGATTCTTTTGGTATATCCCTAGATAAATCAATGATAATCATTGATCATCCAATTAAAGCAATTGGAGAATATACTGTTCAAGTACATTTAACCCCTATTATCAAAACTAAGATACAACTGTATGTCAAATCGGAAATCGAGTAAAGCAAAAAAATCTAATCCCAAATATATCTTTGTAGTAGGTGGGGTAATGTCAGGAGTAGGGAAGGGGATTACTACTTCATCTATGGGCCTCATTCTTCAATCAAGAGGGTTTAATGTGACGGCAGTTAAAATTGACCCCTATGTTAATGTTGACGCGGGTACAATGAATCCTCTTGAACATGGGGAAACTTTTGTGTTAGCGGATGGATTGGAATGTGATCAGGATATGGGAAATTATGAAAGATTTCTTGATACGCAATTGACGCGTACTAATTATATGACTACAGGATCAATTTATTTGTCAGTTATTGAGCAGGAAAGAGCATTAAAATTTGGAGGTAAATGTGTAAGTGTAGTTCCTCATATTCCTAATGAAGTTATACAGCGAATCAAAAGGGCACAGCAAGAACAAGATGCAGACATTACTATTGTAGAGATTGGTGGGACGGCAGGAGAATATGAAAATTTACTCTTTTTAGACGCAGCTCGTCTTTTGAAATTAGAAAATCCTCAAGATGTGTTATTTGTATTGGTAAGTTATTTACCTATTCCAAATAAAATTGGAGAAATGAAAACCAAACCAACTCAACATGCCTCACGTTTGCTCAATAGTGCCGGTATTCAAGCAGATATGATTATTGCACGTTCTACTCATGCATTAGACGAGATTAGGAAACAAAAACTTTCTGTTATGTGTAATGTTTCAGTAGATGATGTTATCTCAGCTCCAGATGTTGATAGTATTTATCATGTACCGATTAATTTTGAAGATGATAATGTTTCTACAAAAATATTAAAAAAATTAGATCTAAGGCCACGTAAAAGAGATTTAAAAGAATGGACATCATTTACCCAAAAAATTGATGCAGCTAATAAAGAGGTTAAAATTGGAATTGTCGGGAAATATTTCAGTAGTGGTAACTTTGTATTGAGTGATGCCTATATTTCTGTGATTGAGGCAATTAAGCATGCAAGTTATTTTTATCGTATTAAGCCAGTAATAGATTGGATAGATAGTGCTGATTTTGAAAATGATCCTAAAAAAGTTTCAACCTTAAAACAATATGATGGAATTATTATTCCAGGTGGATTTGGTGAGCGTGGGGTAGAGGGTAAATTAAAAGTAATACAATATATTCGCGAAAATAAAATTCCTTATCTAGGTTTGTGTTATGGGATGCAACTCGCTGTAGTAGAGTTTGCACGTAATGTTGCGAAAATCAAGAATGCACATACCGCAGAAATAGATCCTAAAACTTCAGATCCAGTAATTCATATTATGCCTGGGCAAGATACCAATATAGAACAAGGTTCTATGGGAGCTACTATGAGATTAGGAGAATATGTATGTGATATTACCCCAAAGACATTAACGCGAAAACTCTATAATAGCGCTCAGGTTCAAGAGAGGCATCGTCACCGATATGAGGTCAATAATACCTATCGTGAAGAATTAGAAAAAGCAGGACTTACCATTGCTGGAGTAAACCCAGATAATGATTTAGTGGAAATTATTGAAATTCCAAAACACCCATTCTTTATTGGAACTCAATTCCATCCTGAATTGCTATCTCATCCAACAAATCCACATCCGCTATTTAAGGGATTTATTAAAGCTTGTCACAAAAAGTAAATAGAGAAAGGAAGAAGTGTCCATATTGACAAATATACACTTTTATTGTATAATTGTGAGAAGTATAGTATAAATTATAGTTATTAGAAGATATGTTGCGAATTCGATTGTCCCGAGTAGGAAAGAAAAACACTCCTATTTATAAAGTAGTTGTAGCGGAAAAATCACGACCAGTAAAGGGGAAATTTATCGAATCTTTGGGAGTATATAATCCAGGGAATAAAGATCAGTCTCTTAATGCTGAAAGAATTAAATATTGGATTTCAGTAGGAGCACAGCCTTCACAAACTGTACATAATCTTTTAGTTAGACATAATATTATTGAAGCGACAAAAATTCCAGTAACTCGATTCAAGGCGAGTGAATCAAAATAATATCAATCATAGACTTTACTAATCAGGAGTATTAAGAGTTCGAATCTCTTAAGTCTACATTTTTTAGAGGAAACACCATTTCTGTTTGTATTAACATGATAATTTTAGATACGAGACAGTTATAGGAGATATACTCTTGAAGAAAAATAGTATTAATAACAGTATATGCAATCAAAACGACCGCAAAATCAGTCACAGTTCAAGAACAATCGTTCTCGATCTCAGGGTAAGAATTTTGCTCAAAAACGAACCATTCCCGAGACATCTCGACAAGCCTTAAAAATTATTCCTCTTGGAGGATTAGATGGAGTAGGGAAAAACATGTATCTCTTTGAACAAGAGAATGATATTTTAATTGTGGATATGGGGCTTCAAATGCCTGGAGCAAATCAACCGGGTATTGATTATCTTATCCCTAATACGCAATATTTATTAGCTAATAGTACGAAAATCAAGGGAGTTGTACTTACCTCTCCGCATCCTGATCATATTGGAGCGGTACCGTATTTATTACACCTATTCCCTAATTTACATATTTATGCAACAGAGGCATTATTTGCTATCTTAGAATCTCGACAAGATTTTTATTCTCAAGGAGTGAAGTATAAAAAACATATTATTAAACCCTATAATTCAGTTCGTGTAGGATCATTTAAGATTAATACCTTTCCTGTTCCGTTTAATGTTACTGGTGCAGTAGGTCTATGTATTTATACGATGCAAGGTAAGGTGTTTTATTTATCAAGTTATAAATTAGATACTGAAGAGGTATCGACTCAGAGTGAAATGCTTGATTATGTAAAGGAGTTAGCTGGAGGAGATGCTTTTGCTTTATTATCAGGGAGTATTGCTAGTGAGTCAAAAGGGTTAGCTCCTACGGAAGCATCGATAGCTACCTATATCAATGAAGTAGTTTCTCGAAAAACAGGAACTATTTATATTGCAACCTTTCCATCAATGGTAGGAAGAATGCAGCAAATTGTCAGTGCTGTAGAGGCTCATAACAAACATTTATTTATTGAAGGTAAAAGTTTACTGAATACCTTTAATACCTGTCGTAAAAAGGGAATGATTCAAATTCAATCAGGGACCATTGTAGGACCAAGTTTACTTCCTGATATTCCTCGTGAATCATTAGTCATTTTGATTTCTGGATCTCATGGAGATGATATTCCTCATTTGATGAAACTTGCCAATAATGACCATAATACCTTTACCATTCAAGCTGGAGATATTGTGATGTATCCAGGAGCACTTATTCCAGGAAATGCTCGATCAGCAGCGAAGGTGAATGATAATTTTGCGAAATTAGGAGCCTTTGTAGAATATTATCAGCCCCTAGATACTCAACATAGTGCTTATGCACGACAAGAGGATACCTTAGCTCTCTTAAAAGCTATTCGGCCTAAATACTATATTCCTATCTCGGGATCTCATCATTTATTGAGATCTAGCGGGGATATTGCTATTACAGGAGGATATCCTGATCGTAATGTAGTAGTAGGAATGAATGGAAAAGTAATATTATTTGATTATAAACAAAGACGTATTACACCAGAAAAAGTACCTACTACCGATGTTATTGTAGATGGTCTTGGAGTTGGAGATCTTACTAATGTAGTGATTCATGACAGACAAACTATGTCTGAAGAAGGAATTTTACATATCGTAGCTTTATTAAATCCTGATGCAAGATCTTTGGTGGGAGATATTGTAGTTGTTTCAAAAGGCTTTGTGGACAATGAATCTTCTGAAAAATTGTTTAATGAAATTAAAGAACAGACTCGACTTATTATTATGGCACTTCTTGCGCAATCTGATGAAGTAAATATGTCATATATTCGTGATGAAGTGAAAGAAAATATTAGTCGACTCCTTCTTACTAAAACTGAGCGTAGACCAATGCTTATTCCTATAATAATGAATATTTAATATGAAATCATATCATCATTCTGAAGTTAAGAGAGGAACTACTTTTATAAATGACTTAAGTCATCAAAGTAATCAATATCTTAATGCAAAAGAACCATTTAATACTAAAGACCCGCTGTTGAAGATTATTCCCTTAGGAGGATCAGAAGAGATTGGAGGTCGAAATATGACTGTTATCGAATACGGGAAAGATATCCTTATAGTGGATATGGGGATGAAATTCCCTGAAGAAGATCAGCCTGGTGTTGATTATATTATCCCTAATCCAAGTTATCTCAAGGGTAAGGAAGATAATATTCGAGCCGTTCTGATTACTCATGGTCATATGGACCATATTGGGGGAGTTCCTCAAGTAATGGCTATGATTGGAAATCCTCCTATTTATGCTCCTGCATTACCATTAGCTATGATGCAAAGAAGACAAAGTGAATTTACGAGTCTTCCTCAGCTGAATGGAAAAGTAATTAAACTGAATGAAAAGTTAAAATTTGGGGTATTTACGGTAACATTTTTACATATTAATCACAGTATTCCAGATTCTACGATGATTAAAATAGAAACTCCAGAAGGAACTATTTTACATACAGGAGATTTTAAAATTGACGCCACTCCATTAGGAGAAGAGCCAGCAGATTTAGATATGTATCGTAAAATTGGTGATGAAGGAGTATTATTAATGCTCTCAGATAGTACTAGTATTTCTAAACCTGGGCATGCAATTTCTGAGACTACAATTCAGAATAATATTGATGCTATTTTTGAAAATGCTACGGGAAAAGTGATTGTTACTACCTTCTCAAGTGCTCTGAATCGTATTCAGCAAATGATACATATTTCTGAGAAATATAATCGCAAGGTAGTTATCGAGGGATTTAGTATGAAGACAAATATTCAAATTTTACATGAAATTGGATATGCTCATTTTTCACCTCAGACCGTTATTAGTGCCCAAGAAGCACGGAATTTACCCCCTGAGAATTTGACTATCATTTGTACAGGAGCTCAAGGAGATGAACGTTCTGCATTAACACGAATGGCAAATCGTGAACATCGTAATTTTCATATCGAAAAAGGGGATACGGTAGTATTTTCATCTTCCGTAGTACCAGGAAATGAAGAATCTGTACAAAAAATTAAAGATGCTCTTGCTCGTCAAAGAGCAAATATTATTCACTATAAAATGTTAGATGTACATGTTGGAGGACATGGTCATCGAGAAGATTTGAAGCAAATGTTAGAGTTAATTCGACCTAAGTATTTACAACCTATTTATGGAGACTTTTATTCTCTTAAATCGCATAGTGATATGGCTCAAGAAATTGGTATGGACCGAGATCATATTTTATTAACAGATAATGGTCGAGTAATTCAGGTTTATAAAGGTGAAGCTCGAGTGACAACAGAAAAAGTGAATGCAAGTACTATGATGGTAGATGGATTGGGAGTGGGGGACTTGAAAGAAGTTGTTATTCGTGATAGACAAGCTCTGGCCCAAGATGGAATTGTGACAGTTGTAATCTTAGTAAATCTTAAACAACGTAAGGTGATACGAGAACCAGAAATTATCTCAAAGGGATTTGTTCATATGCAAACATCGACAAAGTTACTACAAACGATACAAAGTCGTGTACAAGAACATGTAGAGAAAAAGTTAGCTCATGGCGAAGATCAAAACATTGAATATATTCAGCAAACGGTACGGGAAGATTTAGGACTCTTTTTATTCAAGACAACTCAAAGACGACCGATGATTATTCCGGTTATTATTGAAATTTAATCTTTCATCCATGAGCCCGATTCATCATAGTCAGGCATATCTTATCAAACAAATAGACTTACCAGATACGGATAGATTAGGGGTGTTTTATACCAGAGAGTATGGAAAGCAAACCTTACTCTTAAAGGGGATTAAAAAATCCACCTCAAAATTACAGTATCGATTATATGATTGGGGGAAATCTGATATTGAGTTTATTGTAGGACGAAGTATATCGCGACTTATTGCCATTAAGGATATTGATTCATATGCAGATATTCATAGCAATATGAATAGTGTAGCTGTAATGGGGCTATTGTTTGAATTATTAGATCAGCTTACGGATGATAATCATCAGGATATTTCAGTGTTTGAATGTATTGATCAGTATACCTATCTTGTTCGTAACTATGCAGAGAAACCCTATAATCTTATTGGTTGGTTACTTGTTAGATTATTGTACACTCTAGGGTATGGAATGAATTTATCTCATTGTGTTGTGACAGGGAATACTAAAGCAAAAGATTTTGGTATCAGTATTCGTTCTGGTGGACTTGTGATATCTCAACTACAATCAGATATAGATGATTATATTCCGGTTAATAAAGATTTGATTTATGTAATGAGACAATGGCAAAAGGGAGTTTGGGTAGAGATAGAAGATTTTCCCTGGATTATCGTACAATATCATTTACAATGGTATCGATTACATAGCAATTCATTAAGCTTATTAAAAGTATGATATAATAAAGTTATATTATTTTGTCTCCATATATATGGCATTAAAAGATATAGAAAAACAAATATATCAGAAGGAAGATCGCAATATCTTAGATAGAGAGCGTACACAGAACACGCCCTACAGTGTATATGCAAAACATCAAGAAGTAACTGAGCCAGTATTTAAACCATTTGAAGAAGCTGAGCTTACATTCTTTCAGAAGCATAAGAAAAAAATAACATTATATACCTTAATTGGGTTAACTCTCTTTGTGATAATTGGGATTGTTGGCTTTTTCTATACATTGAATCAACAACGTTTCTCAGATAAACGAGTACGTATTGATATTAAGGGAGAATCTCAAGTTAGTGCAGGAGATGAAGTTACCTATACATTAACCTATCGTAATGATAATTTGGTCGCTTTACGAAATGCAGAGATTACGGTTACGGTTCCAGAAGCATTAAATGATCCTTCATTGAATTTATTAGGGCAAACACGCTCTGAAGTACGATCTTTTGAACTTCCAGAACTAGCTCCACGTTCACAAGGTGAAATTATTATCAAAGGTAGACTTATTGGAGAACAGGGGAGTATTCATACCCTCAGAGCAACATTAAGTTATGTTCCAACCATTGTCACAGCAAGTTTTGAAACAAAGGCAGAATTTGCAACTACCATAGCAGATAGTCCCGTTATTATTGATATTCAGGCTCCACTTGAAAGTGTAGGCGGAGATACAGTTGATTATATTGTAACAGTCAATAATAAAGGAGATAAAGATTTAACTAATTTAGAATTAAAGGTAGAGTATCCCGATACCTTTGCCTTTACCTCTGCTACTGCACCAGCAAGAGGAAATGAACAAAATATCTTTGATATTCCACAACTTAGAGCTAAGGGGAATTATAGTGTCACTATTAGTGGTAATTTAGGAGGAAATGTGCAAGAGGTAAAAATTATTAAGGCTCAAATTGGAGAAACAAGAGAAGGAGTATTTACATTATATGCTAATAGTCAAAACTCGACTCGACTCGGTAATCCATATGTCTCAGTAGTACAAACAGTAAACTCTCAGTCGGGAGTAGTATCAGCAGGAGATTTATTAGAATATTCCGTTACTATTCGTAACAATACTCAGGTAAGAATTGGGGAAGGAGCTCTAAAAGTGAAGTTAGATAGTAATTTATTAGATATTACGAAGTTAAGAGCTCAAGGAGCTGACTTTGATGCGGGAACAAATACCATTATTTGGAGAGCGAATACCTTGCCACAATTAAGAGCTTTTGCTCCGAATGAAGAAGGAAGAGTAACATTTTCAATACCCGTAAAACAAACGATTCCTATTGATGATTTTCAGGATATAAACTATGTAATTAAAACTCAAGCTACCTTTGAAAGTGCGGAAGTACCTACAGAGTTAGGAGTAAATCGTATTATTCAGGGGAATGCTAGTGAAGTAAAATTGGCAACAAAAATATTTCCAAAGTCATCTATTACGTATAGAAATACGGATAGTTCTATTGTGAATAGCGGTCCTATTCCTCTGAAAATTGCTCAAAAAACAACATTTACGGTTAATTGGGAAATACGCAACTTAAGTAATGATGTCTCTGGAGCTACATTTAAAGCTACATTACCTGCAAATGTTACCTGGACAGGACAAAGTACTACGAATGGATTTGGAACCCTATCTTATAATGATAGAACCAAAGAAGTAGTATGGGATATTGGAAATATTCCTGCTAATACGGGTATATTAAGACCATTATATAAAGCGGTATTCCAAATTGAAATTGTCCCAACGGCTAATCAATTAGGACAAGAGCCAAGTTTATTAAGTGCAATTAAATATACCGGTAAAGATGTATTTACAGGAATTGATTTATCAGGTACAATAAATGCTTCATCGGGACGACAAGTGTCGGATATTTCCGGATCATTTAGTGTAGAGAATTAAGAAGATATGTTTAATGTGACTGAGAAGATTCATTATCTTCGTCATGGGGTATTAGAAACGGTACATAAACAACTGAATACTCCCTTTTTCATGCCTGTTGCGACTAAAGGGAGTATTCGTGGTATTGGAAATCAAGAAATATTGAATCAATTTCCTACTGGTATTATATTGATGAATACGTATCATTTATATTTGAAGCCAGGATATGATTTAGTTCATAAAATGGGAGGACTTCATCAATTTACCAATTGGCCCTATGCTATTCTTACAGATAGTGGGGGCTTTCAGGTATTTAGCCTTTCTAATATTAATAAAATTACCGAAGAAGGAGTGTATTTCCGGTCTCATTTAGATGGGAGTGAACATTTATTAAGTCCAGAGGAGTCTATAAAAACCCAATATTATTTAGGGAGTGATATTTTAATGGTATTAGATGAATGTCCGCCTGGAGGCTCTGATAGAGATTATATTCTTAATTCCTTAGAATTAACTACACGCTGGGCTCAACGCTCTAAAGATGAGTTAGAAAGACTATTACGTACTGATCCTCGACCAGACGGAAAAAGACCTCTATTATTTGGTATTGTACAGGGAGGAATATATGAAGATTTACGTAAATTGAGTTTATCTCAATTAGAAGCAATCGGATTTGATGGATATGCTATTGGGGGAGTCTCAGTAGGAGAATCACGAATAGATGTGTTAAAGGTAATTCGCTGGATAGCCCCGTTACTTCCTACTGATAAACCTCGATATTTAATGGGGCTGGGGAAACCAGAAGAAATAGCCTATGCAGTCTCTTTTGGGGTTGATATGTTTGATTGTGTAATTCCAACACGAGAAGCAAGACATGGTACGATATATGTGTGGAAATCTCCCAATAAAGAAGAAGATGTTCATACCTATTTAAGAGAATTAATCAGTCTTGCTGCTGAAGATACTTTATTGCCGAAGCATACATTTTTCGATACTATTAAAATTCAAAATCTCAAATATCGTGAAGACATGAGTTCAATAGATCCATATGCTACCTGGGATGGAGCACAGGATTATACGAGAGCCTATATTCGTCATTTATATAATGTAAAAGAACAATATGCTTTGGAATATTTAAGTCGCCATAATCTCCAATTTTATTTAGAGATGATGGAGTATATCCGATCATTTAAGGGATAATAGTATGCATTTATTCAAAAATATAGTATGATAGTACAAAAGACTAAAAAATAATATATGTCATATTTGGTATTTGATATTGAAACAATAGGAGATAGTTGGGATTCTCTTGATCCAGAAACACAAACATATTTATTAAAATATGCACAAACAGAAGAAGAGCAAGAAGTGGTAAAAACTACATTAGGATTATATCCTTTAACAGGGCAAATTGTAGCTATTGGATTATATGATCCAGATAAGGATATCAAAAGTGTGTATTTGCAGGCTCCACAAGGAGATTTAGAGAGTCGTTATGAAAAGGATGGAGTTCATTACCTTGTTGGGACAGAGGCCGAAATATTAGAAATGTTCTGGGTAACCATTCGTAAATATACAACATTTATCACCTTTAATGGGCGATCTTTTGATTGTCCGTATATTTTAATGCGATCAGCGGTGCACCGTATTAAACCTACAAAAAATTTGATACCATATCGATATTCTGATAAAGAACATATTGATTTATTTGATCAATTAACATTTTATAGTACTACCAAGCGATTTAATTTAGATTATTTTTGTAAACGCTTTGGTATTATAAGTCCTAAAAGTGCTGGGGTTACTGGGCTTGATGTACCTCAAATGTTTATGGATGGAAAGTATCATGATATTGCTGAATATTGTATGAGAGATGTAGTTGCGACAGGTGATTTATTTAGGATTTGGAAAGATTATATCAAATCTCCAACATGATTAAACCTAAGGTATCTATTGTTATATTAGCCTGGAATAATGTTACTGATATTAAAAAATGTATTGAATCTATTCAGGCTTATTATAAAGAATATCATCAGTTAATTATTGTAGACAATGGTTCAACTGATGGAACAGCGGAATATTTATCTAATTTAAAAGATAATTGGGATTATGATTATGCTGATTTAAGTATTATTACCAACTCAGACAATATTGGCTATGCTGCAGGTAATAATAGGGCTTTAGCAAGTATTAAGGGTGCATATACCTTATGGCTTAATCAAGATATTGTGATTACTCAAAAGAGTATTGAACTATTGACTCAATGTCTTGATGAGAACCCTCAATATGCTATGGTAGCACCTCAATTACGCTATCCAGATGGACGTATTCAGGCTAGCTGCCGGGCACTCCCAACTGTATCACATATGCTCCAGTCAATACGAAAAGGTCAATGGAATGATGATTTTGATTATACAAAAAGTCAAATATGCGAGCAACCTATGGCCTCGGCAATTATGATACGAAGTGAAATTATGCAAGAAATAAAAGGGTTTGATGACCATCCAGATTATTGGCTCTTTTTTAATGATGTAGATTTATCTAAAACCTTACAGGTGAATAACTATACCACCTATTATGTGGCAGAATCTCTTATGTATCATGACCATGGAGGGAGTACAAGAAAATTGCTGAATATAAAGAAGCGATTATACTGGCAAAAAGGATTTAATCGGTATTTTATAAAATGGCATTATCCTCATGGATATAAGAAATATTCTTTTTATATCATATCGGGGCTCATATTTAGTTTATTAGTAGTAAGAGATTTAGTTCGTAAATAGGGTATCCTATTTGAATATGATATACTTAGATATAAGGAACAGAAGTACGATATTATGATTAAAACGAGAATTGCTCCATCACCAACAGGAAATCTCCATATTGGGACCGCAAGGACAGCATTATTTAATTATTTATATGCTAAAAATCAACAAGGTATCTTTGTTATTCGGATAGAAGATACAGATACTGTTCGATCTACTCAAGAATCAGAGAGAGATATTATTGAAGGACTAGAGTGGTTGGGTCTTATTCCTGATGAAGGAGTTTCAACATCAGGCGAGTTAGGGAATTTAGGACCTTATCGGCAAAGTCAACGAACCTCTTTCTATCAACCATATTTGGAGCAATTAATAGAAAGTGGAGATGCATACTGGTGTAATTTAACAGAATTAGAACTAGAAACTTTAAAACAAGAAGCAATAGATAAGCAGGAACAGTTTGTATTACGATCTCCCTATCGGGATCAAAAAATAATACCCAATGAGAATTCGGTTATTCGTTTTAAAGTTCCAGATACAACGATCTTTTTTGAAGATAAAATTAAAGGAAGAATTGAATTTGATACATCGCTGTTAGGAGACTTTGTTATTGCCAAAAATCTTACTTATCCTCTATATAATTTTGTTGTGGTTATTGATGATGAGTTAATGCAGATTTCTCATATTATTCGAGGAGATGATCATATTGCAAATACCCCAAAGCAAATATTAATCAATCAAGCATTAGGATTTAGTCGTAAGCAATTTGCTCATTTACCCTTAATTCTTGCTCCTGATAAGTCTAAAATGTCTAAACGGTTTGGAGCCACTTCTATCAAAGAGTATAAAGACCAAGGATATTTACCAGAAGCATTGATTAATTTCTTGTGTTTATTGGGGTGGAATGAAGGAAATGATAGAGAGTACTACAGTTTGGGTGAAATGATCGAGAAGTTTAGTTTGAAGCGAGTACAAAAAAGTGGTGCAATTTTTAATATTCAAAAATTAGACTCTATTAACGCGCATTATATTAAGAATTTAAGCCATTCTCGTCAAATAGAATTGGGGACAGAATATTTAGTCAAAAATGGATTTGATCTTAGTAGATGGACACAAGAACAGCTAATTAAGATTATTAATGTTGAAATACAACGTATTAAAAAATTTGCAGATATAGGAATAGAGCTCTCCTTTTTATGGGAATATCCGTCATATGATGTCACAATATTGGCTTATAAAAACATGAATAAAGATGATATTAAGGCGAGTCTTGAGTGGAGCTTGAGATTGTTGTATACTATAGAAACAGTGGAAACAGATACCATAGAGTCTATCATCAAACAATCAATTCAAGAAGATAATAAACAAATGGGAGAAATATTATGGCCATTGAGAGTGGCATTATCAGGAAAAGAGAAATCTCCCTCTCCCTTTGAAATCATATCAATTTTAGGAAAAGAGCAATCAATTGATAGAATACAAAAAGCTCTAAATATACTTATATAAAACCTATTAGGTAATCACAGAACAAATATAGATACTATGAAACGAAAATATCCTTATATACTCTCTTTTCTCATCATACTTACCTTAGTAGGTATGCCAAAGTCTATATGGGCCAATACTCAGGCAAATATTAATGCAAAAAATGCTCAAATACAACAATTAGAGCGTCAGATTCAATCAATTCAGAATACTAAAAATCAAACAACACAGCAAAAATCAGCTAAAGAAGCAGAGGTTACCAATTTACGAAATCAAGTAAATCAACTGAATAAAGATATATCAACGCTACAAAATCAACTGAATCAAGTAGGCCAGCAAATTACAGAAACAGAAAATAATATTCAGTCTACGACACAAAGTATTCAAGAGTTGGAGCAGAAAATTGATGAAAATAAAGCTACACTTCAGGGGCTCGTAGAAAATCTATATAAACAGTCTCATGTAAAAAATGAAATTGTGGCGGTAGTAAGTGCAGATAATTTATCTGAAGTATTCAATGCAGTAAAATATTCAGATACCATACAAAATCGTATTCAAGTCCTATTGACTGAAGTAATGGATAAAAAAGCAGCCTTAGATGTGGAAAATCAGAATTTATCCAATCAAAAAGCAACGCTTGCCTCAACTCAGGGAACATTAGAAGATAGAAAAGAATCTATTGAAAGCAGTAAAAATCAAGTACAAAGTCAAGCTCAAGCTTCGGCTGTCGCGGTGAATCAATTAAATGCTAGTTTAAACAACCTTAATTCTCGACAACAGGAATTAGAAAGACAGCGTCGAGCAACAGCGGTAGAGTTAGCTAACTTAGAGGCAAGTTTATCTCGACAATTTGGAGGAGAAGGTCGAGTATGTTCCGCCAGAGGATATGCCTGGCCCGTGCAAGGAGGAAGAATTACGCAAGGATTTGGAATGACTCCATTTGCCCGTACTGGAGCTTATGGAGGAGCGGGACATAATGGAATTGATATTGGAGCCCCAACGGGAACTCCGGTATTTGCTACAGCATCAGGAACCGTAGTAAGTGTAGGGTTTAATAATAACTCATATGGAAAATGGATTGTAATACGGCATGATGATGGATACTTTTCTCTCTATGGCCATTTATCAGCACAAAGTGTTTCTAATGGACAAAGTGTAACAAGAGGGCAGCGTATCGGGTCTATTGGAGCTACGGGATTTGCCACAGGCCCACATCTTCACTTCACGATTTATTTACCAAACTCATTACGTATAGGCTCTAGTCCACAAGGGGCTCCGGTAAATCCTTCAACTTGTGGATATTAATTAATATATGAGAAAAAAAATTAGCTATAAATCAAAACCAAACAATAATAATAGGGGAAAGCGTATTCTTCAAGGATTTGTTATCATTATTCTATTAGGATTTATTGGCTTAATTGGAAGGGGATTATGGACTACCTTTGAAAGAAAATATGCAATTGAAAAAGAAAAACAAGAATTAATGCAAAAAGTATCTCGTATTCAGCAAGATATTGTTTCATTAGAACAAGTGAAAGAATATATTAGTTCATCAGCCTATCAAGAAAGAGAAGCAAAGCAAAAATTAGATTTAAAGAAGCCAGGAGAAGAAGTTGTAATGATAACCCCAGGCTCTATTGTTGCTAATCTAAGTAATGAAGAACTTGTCTCAATCCTCAGAGATCCGCAAGCTGAAAAGCGAATTCCAGCACAAACAAATCCAGAACGCTGGTGGGCATTCTTCTTTGATAAGGAAAGATTATTATAATAGATGTTGTCCGACCAGGACTCGAACCTAGATTAACAGGACCAAAACCTGTCGTCCTACCAATTAGACGATCGGACATCTGAGAATAAGTATATCAAATTCAAAAAGATAAATCAATTGTTTGGACTAAGTAAGGAAAAAAGGAGCAATAATATACGATAATAATCCAAATAATATAATTATAAAGACTACAAATCCAATGCTTTTTTTGACTAATCGTTTAATCTGGGAAGGTTTTATCATAGGGGTAGGTTGAATATTTTCTTACTATAGTGTATAATACATCTATAAGGATAATAATGTCAAGATAGATTTATATATGAAAAAAGAAGTAGTATCATTGCAGGTAGAAGCTCGGGAACAAGCAGGAAGTAAACAAAGTATATTATTAAGAAAATCAGGATTTGTACCTGGTGTTCTATATGGAAGTGGACTAGGGAAAGATAAGCCTGCTTTGATTAAAGTAAATGCGTTGGAGTTAAATAAAGTACTCGCTGAGGTAGAAGAATCAACCCTGATAAACATTATCATCGGGAAAAAATCATATCCAAGTCTTGTGAAAGATATTCACAGAAATTCTCTCAAATCAGAAATCTTATCCATTGATTTCTTCGCTCCTGATTTAAATGAAGAAGTTGAAGCTCCTGTGGTATTGGAGTTTGAAGGAGTATCTCCATCAGAAAAAGAAGGAAATACCCTTATTAAAGCCTATCAGGAAGTAGAAGTAAGTGCTTTTCCACGAGATTTACCAGAACATTTGGTAGTAGATTTATCTACTCTTGTGACGGTAGATGATGTAATTCGAGTAAGTGATATTGTGCTACCAAAGGGAGTAACTATTCTCTTGGATCCTGAGGAAATTATTGCAATGACAGAAGAGCCTCAAACTGAGGAAGAACCAGAACTCAGCAAAGAAGAGCTAGATGCTCTAGAAAAAGCTCAAGCAGAGAGTAACTCAAAATCTAAAGATACTGAAACTGAATAATCATATCATGGTCCCAAAAAACAAAAAAACAGCGATAAAAACCATTCTCCTCAAATCAACTATACTTTCTCTTATAGCAGTGTTTGCATTACTCTATCCATTATATTCGGTATATGCAAATACAAAATTAGAAGAAGTCAAAACTAATCTTCAATCTGAGCTCACGAAAATTCAGGATTTAACTGATTCAAAAAAAGAAACTGATGTACAAGTAAGAACCCTAACCAAAGAATTAGAATCTCTTGACTCAGAAATTAGCTCATCTCAGCGTAATCTTGACCTTACCAATAAAGATATAGAGGGAATTCAGTTGGAATTGGCTGATACGCGAGCCTATATCTCTACTCTTGAGCAGACAATCGCAGCTCAAAAGAAACTCATTAAAGAATATATTAGCACTCTTTATACGCAAAAAGATGTTTCTTTATTTGAGGTTATGTTATCACAAGATCAATTATCTGATTTGGTAGGATCCGTACAAAAAACTGGAGTAATGCAAGACTCCATTGGAGAATCTATTACTTTGGTAGAAGCAAAAGAAAAAGAAATTGTAGCAGAAAAGAAGCATCTCTTTGATAAAGAAGAAGAATTACTCGCCCTAAAACAAGCTCAAGAACAGCAAAAGAGTTTATTAGAGCAAACTCAATCTGATAAAGAAACCTTACTCGCTCAAACTAGAGGAGAACAATCAGAATTTGAAGCATTATTAAAACAATCATTTGCAACTAAGCAAAATTTGCTGAATAGTGTGCGTCTCTTAGGAGGATCAGATGGAAGACCAGGAGCTATTTCATTAGAGGAAGCCTATGCAATTGCAGTAAGAAATGCAGCACGATTTGGCAATAAAATACGACCTGAATATATGGTGGGTATTCTGAAAGTGGAGTCTGGACTTGGGGCCAATGTAGGAAGATCATTTTATAAAGACTCTCTCAGTGGTTGTGCTGCACGGCCAGGAAATAACACAAGAATTAAATATCAAAAAGAAGAAGAAACATTTGAGCGAATCGTTCGTGATTTAGGATTACCATTAACGCAACCGGTATCAGGATGCCCATTCCCTAATTATCCTAGTGGTACAGGTGGAGCTATGGGACCTGCTCAATTTATGCCTACTACCTGGGCAGGATATGAGCCTCGATTAAGGCAATTAAAAGGAGGTCCGGTAAGTCCATGGAATATTGAAGATGCTATGTTAGCAATGGGATTAAAGCTCTTAAGTGCTGTCGGAGAGCAGTCTATGGCGGGAAATGAATCGTTAGAACGACGAGCAGCATTATGTTATTTAGGTGCAGGATGTTCTGCTAAAAATATGTGGTATGCCGATAGAGTTTTAAATGAAGCGGCAAGAGCAAAAGCATTATTGGGAAAATAAAAAAACTTTCCCTACTCTAAACAGAAATAGGGAAAGTGATTCATTTGTATATCTATTGTATTTATAGATTTGGTACAGCAGCAGCATACTTACTCCAAGCTTTGATTTGCCCTTCTGTTAAGTTTTGTGCATTCTGTACGGTCTCTGATAAGGTATCTACAGAGAAACTAATATCTTGACCAACGGTTAGATGATGCTGATAATAGCTATTCTTTAATACGGTTTCAGCATATAATTTTTGCTCTTTAGACAAGGTGATATTATTCATAGAACTATACTCTGCAATTGCTTTGCGAGCAAGATGAGTAACTCCATCTCCTTTTCCTGCGGATACAATAATTGCTTCTTCGGTAGTCTTTACTTCAGTCTTAGCCTCTTTTGTCATTTCTTCTTTGGTATCGGTGTCTTCTGTCTTTGCTGTCTCTTCTGATGATTCAGTGTTTTCTGCGTCTTTGTCATTATTCTTGATATCGCTGACTTTTTCTTCTACATCTTTGTCATTCTCAGCAGGGTCTCGATTAAAGGCATAGATACCACTAATAATCAAGAATACAATTAAAAGAATAGATACGATATTTTTCGCCCAAAATCCTTTATTTTCATCTTGCTGTTCTTCTGTTGTTTGCTTTTCTTCACTCATTTCTATTCACCTCCTTTCCGTATTCGATTATTTCTTTAAGGTAATCATCAGATGTCTATCAAGTTCTTGTATATCTTTATATATCTCAATATGAGAATAAGGAGCGGCGGTCATAATAAAGGTTGAGATATCCGGTACTTGTTCAGGATTAATCTCTATCAAGAGACGGGGATATACAATAAAACGACTCAAAATGCTTGTCATAAGCTGTTTATAGTGGTCTAATCCTTTATCAGGGGAATAGAGCGCTATATCAGGCTCATACAAAAGAGAGTCGTCTGTATATATGTTTTGATCGAGATAGGGTAAATTGGCGACAATAATATCAGGTTGATTGGAAGGAAACTCTTGGAGTAAGTCGCTACAAATCCATGAAATAGGATGTCGTTTACCTGAAATAATTATATCATTATTCTTGGCAACTTGTAAGGTATCGGAGGAAATATCAGAAGCCGTGATATGAGCTTGAGGGATTTCAAGAGCTAACGTTATCGCAATACATCCACTTCCAGTACCAATTTCCCATAAAACTGGCTCGGTATCAAAAGATTGGCTTTTGATAATATCAATAATGGCTTCACTTTCTGGCCGAGGGATAAGAGTATGCTGATTTACACAGAATATTCTTCCATAAAATTCCTTATATCCAAGAATATAGGCAATAGGTTTATGATTGATACGCTCTTGAATATACCCAAGAATAATATCGATTTCATTCTCAGGAATATCAAGCTCGGACTGCATAATACAGTCAAGTTTATTGAGTCCGGTGACATATTCTATAATCAGATAGGTATCTAATTCTGGAGTAGGGGAATGAGGTTTCAGGAGTATATTACTCTTCTGAATGATTTCTTTTATAGTCATCAAAGGCAGTTAATATATGAGTAAAATCACCAAGGAGAATAGATTCGATATCAGAAAAGTTCTGTTTAATACGATGATCAGTGATACGGTCTTGAGGAAAATTATAGGTTCGAATTTTCTCTGATCTATCTCCTGTTCCAATTTGATTCTTACGGAAAGCGGCTTCTTTCTCTGCCTGCTCTTGTTTCATTTTATCCAAAATACGGGTACGGAGAATTTTCATTGCCTTATCCTTATTTTTGAGCTGTGATTTTTCATCTTGACAAGATACTACGGTATTGGTAGGAATATGAGTGATACGTACGGCTGAGTCGGTGGTATTAACACTTTGTCCTCCTGGACCACTAGAGCGAAATACATCAATCTTCAAATCATTAGGATTAATATCAATATCAACTTCTTGAGCAATCGGTAATACTGCTACCGTAATGGTAGAGGTGTGAACACGACCAGCTTTTTCTGTTTTAGGAACTCGTTGTACGCGATGTACCCCACTTTCATATTGGAGATATTGATATATTTCATGACCTCTTGCTTCAAGAATAACTTCTTTTATTCCTCCCACAGGGTTTTCGGATAAAGACAATATTTCGGTTTTTGCTCCATTCTTTTGGAGAAAGGTTACATAGGCTTTGAATAATTCTAGAGCAAATAATCCTGCTTCATCACCTCCAGCTCCAGCTCGAATTTCTACAATAATTTCATTTGCAAAATGCTCTTTAGGGGATAAAATTTCATTCCATGCGGACTCAGCTATATCGAGACGAGCTTGAAGGGAAGATAGTTCTTCAGCGGCTATCTCTTTCATTTCTGGATCATCTAATAAGGCAGTAGCTTCTTGAATTTGAGACTTGAGATGTTCAATGGTCTGTAATAATTCAATATGAGAAGCTAATTCGGTATGGCGTTTTGATATATGGATAAAATCAGGATGAGCAAATATCTGGGGATCAGACATCTGCTCAGATAACACATCATATTCTTGTTGAATATCAGCTAAAGAAAGGCTCATATGATAAAGGTCGCTAAATAGGGTAACTTATTTTTGAGAAAGTTGGCTTTTCTTTTCCATTTTGAGTCGGAATTTTTCAACTCGTCCAGCAGTATCTACAAGAGTTCTTTTTCCGGTATAAAAAGGATGGCATTTTGAACATACTTCAATAGAAATTTTATCTCGAGTTGCTCCAATTTCAAATTCACTACCACATGATATACATTTCACGGTAGAGCGATAATAAGTGGGATGAATACCAGGTTTCATAGAATACAGTCTTTAGTAATACGTATAATTATCTGTAATAATATCACAGAATAAGAATAAAGTCAATGTATTACGAGGGATAAATATTACCATAATTGCTATCTAGAGATATAATATGATATACTAACAAAAGAAATAATATATAAACATAATTATTATATTTGTATGGAATCCAATATGACTCTTGGTGACATTGTTGCAAAAATACAAAGAAAGTTCAATACGGTGGTGATTATTACCTTGACATTCGTGTTAGTGGGGGTAGGTATTACTCTTATTCTCCCGAAACAATATCGGGCTGAATCCCAATTAGTAGTTATTCAAAAAGCAAATCCAGGGATAGATTCATATACCGCTCAGAGATCTATTGACTCTAATGTTGATTTGCTTATTAACTTAGCCTATACCGATGCATTTTTCAGCAGTTTTACGGTAGATAATGTTGAAATTCGTAATGCCTTCCCTGAAAATTTAAAAGATAGGAGAACTCAATTTGCAAGAAATGTAGTGGTACAGGCAAGAGGAACGGGATTTATTTCAGTCTTAACCTATGATGGTTCATCAGAATTGGCCTTGACCATGAATCAAGTTGCAGTTAATAAACTTATTGACCAAGCAAAAGTTCTTTTAGGAGATACTGCCAATATACAGATAGTCAATCAGCCATCACTCTTTGATGGTGTTGGGCGGCCAGATATCACCATTAATCTATTAGGTTCTGCAATAGTAGGATTAGCAGTAGCTATAGGATATGTACTATCGCGTAAAGAAAATACTCTTGTGTATGATTTTGGGATAGATGAAGAAGGAGGATCTTCGTCAGAGGAGTTTAATTCTTTCAATACGACCTCAGTTATACCTCCATCTATTACTACTGATACTGAATATGATTCTCAATCCTTCTAGGGTTATTTTATTGGTTGGAGCATTAGTGCTTTTTTCTGGAGTTATGCTTTTAGATAGAGGTATTGCCCCCTTTATTTTACTTGCCGCATTATTGATATTTGTGAGTATTATACGACTTTCAGTTCCTGCAGTATTTTATACGTTACTTATTATTCGTCCCTCCTTGGATATATTTGGTGCTTATGTTTTTGTCATATCTTCTAATTTACCAAGTATTAATATCGCAGGAATTGTTGCTCTTATATCAATTATTGTCAGTATTATTTTAATATATCGTTCTCAGAAAAGAATATTAACTATTCCTCTCAGTGCTTTATTTATATTTCTATTCTTTATATATGGGATATTTACCGTCTTATCATTGCATCCTATCGCCTCTATCAATGAATTAATACGGGTATCCTCCTTTTTATTGATGTACTTTACTGGATATGTGGTAATTAATACAAAATATGATCTTACTCGGATTATATGGGCTATTATTATATCATCCATTATACCAACTATAGTTGGGTATATCCAACTATTTAATGGGGCTGGTCTTTATACCAATCCCGGATTTGAGAATCGTATAGCCGGTACCTTTGGCCATCCAAATGTATTGGGGTATTTTTTATTAATTATTATTGCGTTAATTGTCTATCTTTATTTTGAAAACCCAGCTCGGAAACCTTTATATAAGACATTATTAATCACCTATGGCGTTCTATTAGGGGTGCTTTTATTATCTACTTATACTCGAGGTGCTTGGATTGGGATAAGTTTATTATTATTAGGAGTGAGTATTATTCGATATACCAAAAAAACACTGATTATAAGTGCGATTGCTATTCCTATTATGGCAATAAGTGCATTTAGCTATACGTGGGTACAAACGAATATTATTTATGATTTAACTCCATTAGAAGATATTTCAGTTATATCGAGAGTGGTGGGGCTTTTTAATGGGGATCCAAGTGACTCTATTATATGGAGACAAATTATGTGGTCAGATATGTATAATAAGGCTTTAACCCGTCCTATTATTGGATTTGGGGCGGGGACTATCGAAATTATCGTAGAGGAAGTGAGGGGAGTTTCATTGGGAGCTCTAGAAGCTCATAATGATTATATTAAAATTTTGGTTGAAATGGGAGTAATTGGATTATTCTCGTATATTACATTTATATTAGCGCTACTCTATAGTTTATTAATACGTATTCAATCAAAGCAGGATACCTTATTTTTGATTATGACTTTCTTGGTTTTAGCTATTTATTTATCAAGTATTTGGGATAATTTATTAAGACAAACAGCAGTAATGTGGATATTTTTTGGCTTATTAGGTGTGGTAATGAAATATCATACTATTCGTGCAAAAGATCCTTCAAAAGATTCTCCCACTGAGGAGTGATAGTTTTTTGAGCAAAGTCTTGTATACGCAGAGAAGATTTTTGATGATATGAATTATATATTTCATCATTACATAATATCAATTCCATAGCAGATACGAGATACTGTTCAGACTGAGATAAGGAATAGGGTTTTTCTGGGAGAGTATTATGATCAAGGGGAATTAATATTCCATATTCTGCTTGTTCTATTATGGAGGTTTTGACGGTAATATCGCTACTTGGAGCCAATAATTCTCGTGGACCAGAATCAGAATCCGAGGCAATAACAGGAGTTCCAATGATTAAGCTTTCAACAAGTACATTGGGAAGCCCTTCATAATGAGAAGGAAGAATAAGTACTTTAGCCTGAGCAATAAATGCAAATGGGTTTTTCTGGAATCCCAGAAAGTATATATCATAATTATCCTTAATATCTTGATTATCCCATACGGTATATACCTTGAGTCCTAAACTTCTTGCAAAATTAAGATGATATTCTCTCAAGGGGCCATCCCCCAAAATAATATACCGAATATTAGGATGAGTTTTTTTGAGACTATGAAATGCAAGAATACTATGCCAAAATCCTTTTTGACGAGATAATCTTCCGGTTGATATACATACAGGGTTTTGATATAGAGAAGCATATTCACCAATATCCTGATGAGCTAATGCTCTAATACCATCTATATCAAAAGGATTGAGAATAACTTGAATCTTATCTTTAGGGAGGCCTAATTGAATCAGATTGGCTTCAATTCCCCGAGAGACCGCAATAATACGAGTATGAAATCGCTCTAATAATTTGACAAGACCTAAATAAATAGTACTTCTAAAGAATACTCCTTCCTGAGTATAATTAGAGGTGAGATGGCTATGAATAACTCCAATAGACAAATGGTGAGAGAATGGTTTTGCTAAAATATTCACAAAATCAGCTCTTTCAAGATGACTAATACATAGATGTATCTGATTTTGCTTAAGATATTGAGCTAGCTTAAAGGGAAGAAGAGGAAATTGTAATAATTTTTTGAATTTAGAGGATTGTCCTTTGATATCTGATAAAAAATGTATCGAGAAATTATCGGGCATAATATAGGAATCTTGATGTTCAAGGGCAATAATATGGACTGTATATCCTAAATCTTGGAACATCTGAGCTTGAGTAATAGCTATTTTCTGAGCTCCACCTCCTTCAAAATTGGTAATTAAGATAGCAATAGATTGTTTCATATAGCTATAGTATAACGTATTTTTAGAATATTGACGATAGTAGGATATATACATAACCTTGTTGTATACTATTGACAAAATGGCTATTTTATGCTATTATCACACAGAACCTTATGCCTCGGAGGCATATGTACATTCTCAAACTGATGATGGGGACTCTGGTCCTCATCGCAACCGCCATCCCGGTTATGGCACAGGGCCTTCCCGTTACCTGCAAGCAGGTGGGAGACAAGGCCGTCATCTCCACCCCCGGTTTTTCGGGGTCGTGGATGAGCTTCGGATCAGGGCGCTTGAGCCCAGCCTCGACGGAGACGGTAATTCCGAACTTTCGGAATGCACCGTTTCCCTTGGTCGGGAACAAGGCTGTGAATCCTGGTGATCCGCAGTCTTGGTTCAAGATCGAGAGGGTGACTCCCGAACAAAAGCGTGCCTCCGGGTGTGGCTTTGTTCAGGCAGGGGTCCTGATCCCGGGAAGCAACTGGACTCCGGTGCAGATCGCGAATACCCGTTCGCAACTTTCTGCGCAGGGAGGAGTGCTCGGAAATCCCGCTACCTTTGCCGTGGTTCCTGTCCCCGCCGTAGGACCGGCGACCCGTTCCAGGGTGATTATCTCTCGTAAGGGAGATGCCATCACCTTGGAACTGCCTCCTTCCACGGAGAGCAGTCAATGGGTAGTTCAGCGGGGACAGTCCGGCCCCATTGTTGGACGACCCACCACGGGTATCGAGGGGCTTCATCGCACCTCGACCTTCCTCAGCGCCTATCAGCGCTTTGAGGCGGTGGTGAAGACCAATCGTGGCTGGCCTGTCACCGTGCCCCTGACTCTTCAGGGTCTGCGGATTACTGGCACCTTGCCAGCAGATTGGCATTCCTTCGCCATTGTGGCAAGGGGATCAGGGCAGGACGCCTGGTTGCAGGTGGGCCCCGCCATTGAGCAGGGGCTTACCCAGCATGATGGTGTCCCAGATGCTTTCTGGGGAGGGCGGACGGACAATTCGTTGTTTACCGTTCCTGGGAACAACCCCAACCCGGGGTATTTCTGGACCCGCTGATCTTCCGTTAACAAGTTCGCCGCCAGCACCCAGTGCTGGCGGCTTTTTCTTTTGACTTGATATATAGGGAAATATATGGTATGGTGAAATAGCAAATTATGAGGTTTTCCTCTCATGCAAAGGCTCATCTGTTCTTTGGTGACTGTGGTTTCATTGTCCGTTCCTTCATCTGCTTTGGCTCAGTATTACCCATATCAAGGAGGTGGTACTCAATATGGCCATCAACAGAAAGATCCTGACTATCTGGAACTCCGGTTTCGAGATGGTCGGCGGGTAGTTACATACCCTGTTTCTGGTACTCGACATGAAGATGTTGCTGCTCAGCACGGTATTGCCTACTGTGAGCAATATTGGAGAGAAGTGGTACCTCCTCCAGGATTCGGATACGCTGCAGTGATCTCTCAGGGGGCTTGTAGGGGTAGGCAGATCAATCACCAACCGATTAATCGGTACCCCGATCACAAACATCAACGTCGATGGGTAAATCCTGTTCCAAGGCAACATCTTCCCATTTTGAATGGAGGAAGTAACTGTCTGCTTTTCTGTTTTAACTAGATGTGTTTCTGTCCCATACAACCGTTTTCTTAATCTCTTCGCGCCGGTAGTGGTAAACTGCCGGTATTTTTTTTTGCTCTAACCTCTTGACAAAATGTATAAAATATGCTATAGTGCCATCGTCAACACTTGGAGCAATCCAATGAAGTGCCTTTCCAGCTTCGCCAGCGTTCTGCTGGCTTCCACCTTGCCCCTCCTCGCCGTGGCTCCCGCCATGGCAACCCCTCAGCCCCAGGAGGGTCGGGGGATGCTCCCCGATCTCATTCTTCTCAAGTTCGCCGATGGGCGAATGGAGGAGGTGTCCAATCCCTCCCGTGCTGCGGGGGGGCGGCCCCACGAAGTGGTGGCCGCTGAAAAGGGGATTCCGACGGCCTGCCAAGCGTGGCAGGAAATCCCGTCTCGGCCAGGATTCGGATACGCTGCACAGATCACCCAGATCTGTGGTAACTGAGCCTGCTCAGCAATCGTCCAATCGCCCCCTGCACTGCAGGGGGCTTTTTTTATTCTCTTATGATACTATTTCAGATGTTGTTATCTATTGACAAAATAGCTATTATATGCTATAATCTCAACGTTCTGTACATTCTCAACGGAGTTTTCTTATGAAACTTCTCAAACAACTTCTCCTGCCCATTGCAGCATGTGCTGCGGTGTTTGGAGGAATGCCTGTGGAAGCGCAGGTTGAATCGCTCTCCCCTCGAGAGCAACTCCAGCAGCTGCGTGCAATGCGCAAGGCTGCTGAAGCTCGCAATGCGAATGCGGGTGAGGTGCAACAGGTGTCCCAACCTGTGAATCCTCCCGTCCAGCAAGCTCCACCGGGTCCACCGCCCGTAATGGCGGCAATTCCGGCCCCCGCTCCCGTGCTGGCCACCCCTCCTCAAAAGGAGCAGGGGCCTTCCACTTCTGGTATCGTGGTCCCTCCTCGGGACTCGATTCCCCAGCAGGGAGAGGGGCAGTGGAAGCCCCTCCGAGTTCACACCGAATTCCGTTCCCTTCCGCGGAATACGGCTTTCGATGTGAAGGCTGAGCTGGGCACCCAGAATGGGTGGATGTTTGGGGCTCAGTTCGTGACTCAGTCTGGATCTTTCACAGGTGAGAACCTGAAGGAGATCTGGAAGGGGTCCTATACGGATACCCGGGCAGAGTTCTGGGGAGGCCGTCATTGGTCCTCCCAGGATTCTAAAACCCGGTGGTCGGTGAACGCCTTTGTGCGGCAGCTGACACATACCGATTCTGGTGAAGGCAGGAGTCGTCCGGGCAATCCGGATTCCTACACCTACACCTGGAGGAATCCGGTGAAGCCCCTCACCCAAGTGGGTGTGAGAGCCAGGGTCGAGCATGACCTCATCCGGACGGAGAGTCAACAGCTCACCGTTCACCTCAAGGGTGAGGTGGCTGCCACTGTCTCAGGACAGTCTGGCTTGGCCTACGATGTCCAGACAGGCGTCTGGTATCGGACGGCACGGATCGAAGCCTATGCTGAAGCCGGTGTGAATAATACCGGCGGGTACGCTAATGGTTACGGCCGTTATTACCTGACTAAGGGTGGTCAGCTCAAGCCCTTCGTGGAGGTGCGGGGTGAGGTTGGTACTGGCTACCACAACGCCCAAGTGGGCGCTGGTGTCCAGGTGGGGATCGGCAAGAACGCTTACGCCGAAGGTGTGCTTGGCTACAACGCTGGCACCTCTGGCAATGGCATGGCTGTCATCACCCGGTTCGGTTTCCGATTCTGACGCAAAATAGAAACGATAGTAGCTATCTAATCGGAGTAATCTGAGAAGAGAAGTTGCCTTGACCGTTTCTGGTTTTGAATATATCCCTCGTTGTTCGCAGCGAGGGTTTTTTATTTGTTGAAAAGGTTAGACAGAGAGGGGATAATATGATATTGTTAATATAGATTATCTTATTGTTAATAAGTCTATGAAAATTGCTTTTATAGGGCAAAAAGGGATTCCTGCTCTTGGTGGTGGTGGAGTTGAAAATTATGTTGACCATATTGCAGTAAGACTTGCACAGCGAGGACATGAAGTTATTGTTTACACTCGTAAAGCATATGCTCCGGAGGGTATGTATAAACATGTCAAGGTTATCGCGACATCTGGTATTCCTACCAAGAGTTTAGATGCGATTACGCATACCTTTACGGCATTATGGAAGAGTTTTTTTATCTCTGATTTAGACGTTTTGCATGTCAATTCAGTAGGGCCTGCTTTATTGATTCCTTTTGCACGGTTTGGATTTTTGTTAAAATATTTAGTTACGGGTTCATATACAAAGGTCGTATTTACCTTTCATAGTGCTGATTGGTATCATGGGAAATGGAATTTATTTGCAAAATCTATGCTCAAATTAGGAGCCTGGACTGGTTGTGTCTTTGCGGATGAAGTGATTACGGTATCAAAGAGTTTACGGTATCTTGCCTATAAACAATTTGATGTACGAGCTACCTATATCCCTAATGGTACGGTATTTAATCATATTACCTCGGATTCAGAGTTAGCTCAATTTGGACTCAAAAAACGAGGGTATATTGTTTTTATTGCCCGCCTCATTCATCATAAAAATGCTCATATTTTGATACAGGCCTATCAAAAAATGGCAAAAAAATATGGAAAAAAGCTTGTGATTGTAGGAGGAAATTCCCATACTCCTGAATATGAGAAATATCTGCATGAATTAGCTCAAGGGGATAAGAATATTATTTTCACAGGGCATCAATCAGGGAGAACGTTAAAGCAATTATTTGCCAATGCGGCTATTTATGTATTACCCTCATCGTCTGAAGGCTTATCTATTTCTCTCTTGGAAGCTGCAAGTTATGGAGTACCTGTGGTTGTCTCTAATATACGAGAAAACCGTGAAATTGTAGGAGATCTTGGACATATTGCGGAAGTTGATAGTGTGGTCTCATTAGCTCATACGATTGAAGGAGTTTTGATGGATTATCGGGGAGCCTTAGAATTAGCAGATATGTTGCAGGCAGAAATTAAATATCATTATGCCTGGAATAATATTGTAAGAGCTTTAGAAAATGTATATAAAAGAGATTCAAATCAATATAAAGGAGCTAGTATACAAGTTACTCCAGCTTTGAAATATTAATAGTATGGCTCGATTACTTGCTAAAATGATTCCGCTATTCAAATGGACTATTATTACTTTGATAGGGTTAGTTTTGGTGATAGTCATATGGGGATGGGGAGCGTATGGAAAAGAAATTCAATTAGTACAAGCATTATCTCAGGATACTGAGACCACCTATTTAGTTTTATTTCAAAACACTTTAGAATTACGTCCTACTGGTGGATTTGTAGGGAATTTTGCAGAGTTAACCATAGAAAAGGGGAGAATAAAAAATTATACGATTTATAATACAAATGCCTTTGATTTTGGAAAGCCAGGTATTGATTCCCCTCAGCCATTTAAGGATATGCTTGGGGTACAACAAATTCAGATGAGAGATGGGAATTGGTCTCCTCATTTCCCAGCTACGGCTGAGCAGATGATTTCTCTTTACGAATTACAAGGGGGAGAAAAAGATATTACGGGGGTAATAGCAGTTAATGCTTTGCTGTTACCAGAAGTATTGAGAATTATGGGGCCAGTGACGGTGGATGGGATAGATGAAGAGTTGACAGCAGATAATGTCTTATTAACGATTCAATATGAGTTGAATTTTGGATTTATGGAGAGGGGAGTAGATAGGCGTGATCGAAAAGAACCAATTCGGGATCTTGCAGCTCAATTAGAAAGTAAAATATCTACAACCTCACCTATGAATTTGTATCGGTTAGCAACAATGTTAGTAGATCAAGCGGATAAAAAACAGATTTTAATGTGGAGTAAGGATGATAGGGTACAAAAAAGAATTGATAATTTAGGATGGAATGGAGTAATCGATACTGACACGGTAGGAGATTATTTTATGTTAGTGGATGCTAATCTAGGCGCTCTTAAAACAGATTATTATATGGAGAGAGATATTATGAAAACGGTTGATGAGTGTGGAGATAAGTTATGCTCTAAAATACGTATTATCTATCGTAATACCGCCAAAACAGCATCAGAATTAAATAATGACTATAAATCATATAGTCGAGTCATATTACCAAAAGATGCCTTTATTACGAATATTACCGGGATAGAATCTCGTCCAATACCTATAGATTATAGTACTGCCTATAATAAAAAATTTGCAGGATTTGAGATTAATGTTCCCTTTAATGGCCAGAGAGAGGTTATTGTGGAATATACGATGCCTCAACTGAAGGAATATACCTTGGACATTCAAAAACAGTCAGGAATTGTAGGATATAATTTTGAATTAGAGTATCGACCAGGGAATAAAAAGGAGAAGGTATTTATTGATTCCGATTGGAGTTGGAAAGAATAATATTATTCAAAATGAATGTTTTCTTCAAAATAGGATAATCGAGATTTCAGTTCAGGATATTGATTAAGGGTATAATCTTGAGATAACACTTCTTGAGATAATGATTTTGTCTGTACAATAATATCGTGATTCAACAGAGCTTCCATGCTAATATCAGAGAGTCCGGATTGATTGGAGCCAATAAATTGACCAGGTCCTCGTATTGCTAAATCTTTTTCTGCTAGTTCAAATCCACTAGTGGCTTCTTCGATAGCCTTTAGCCTTTGATTCATAGAGACTTCTTGATCACTTGTTTCGAATAAAAAGCAAAATGATTGATGTTCTCCTCGTCCTACTCTTCCTCTGAATTGATGTAATTGAGCGAGTCCAAATCTTTCAGCTCCTTCTACCACTATAATACTTGCATTCGGAATATCAATACCAACTTCAATGACTGAAGTTGCAACCAGAATATCAAATTTTCTCTGTTTAAAGTCCTGGATAATGCGGTCTTTTTCGGCAGTTTTCATTTTTCCATGCATCATTTGTATACGTAAATCAGGAAAGATATTGGTGGATAAATCGTGAAAACTTTCTTCCACGGATCGTATATCTGATTCTTGATCAGCCTCAATTTTGGGACATACTACAAAGGCTTGTCTTCCTGATTGAATATGCTTACGAATAAATGTATAGGCTTCAGTTCTTTTAGATGGAGGCACTAACTTTGTTTTAATGGCTTTTCTTCCTGCAGGATATTCATTTAATAAAGAAACATCCAAATCTCCATATATACTTAATGCTAAGGTTCTCGGGATGGGGGTGGCTGTCATACTTAAAAGATGAGACATAGTTTCTTTATTACTATGGGAATGTTTATTCATCATGGTTTGTAATTCAGAGCGTTGTTTTACTCCAAATCGATGTTGTTCATCAACAATAGTTAAAGCAAGATTATGATACTCAAGGCTATCTCGGATTACGCTATGAGTTCCGATAATAATATGTACTTGGCCTCTCGATATTTTTTTTAATAACTCTTTTTTAGGAATAGTGATCCAATAATCAAGATGAGGATCAGTAGAGATGCGAGACTCTTTGGCAGTAATAAGTGCAATTACAGGGAGATTGGGGATATGAGCGGTGAGTTTGGTAATACTCTCAAAGTGCTGGGTGGCTAATATTTCAGTAGGAGCCATTAATACAGATTGATAGCCATTATAATGGGTATTAATCATAGCAATAGTAGCTACAATGGTCTTTCCGGTTCCTACATCTCCCTCTAAGAGTCTATTCATCGGAGAAGGTTTGGAGGTATCATGTAGAATATCTTGAATTGCAGTATGTTGGGCTTGAGTAAGATGAAAAGGAAGATCTTCGATAATAGTTTTAATAGTATCATGATGTATCGTAAGATTAGGAGCGTATTTGGATTGAAACATCATTTTTTGTTTTGCAATGTATAATTGCATAATAAAGGCTTCTTCAAAAATTAATCGGTTCTTTGCCAGGTGTATTTGTTCAACGGTTTGAGGATAATGTAAATAGCGTATGGTTTCATTAATACTGAGAATATTTGCTTTCCTGAGTATCCATTCGGGTAAAGTTTCAGGTAAGATACCAAATTGTTTGAGCGCTAGATCAATACGATAACGGATCATTTTAGAACTAATACCAGCAGTTTCAGGATATATGGGGACTAATCTATGGGAATGTAATAATATTTTATGAGGTAATATTCTTTCAAAACTCATCTGGGTGAGGGGTGTTTTGGCCGTATGTTTAATAATAGCTGATAGAGCATAGGTTGAATTAACCTGAAGAGATTCAAAAAGAAGTTTTTGATTAAATAGGGTAATAGTCAGAGTGTCACTAGTATCTTGAATGGTAATTTCGGCGATGGTTAATTTGCGTCCTCGTAGACGAGTTTGTTTTTTATGAATAATCGTGACTTCAAATACAACTGCTTGCCCATCAGGAATGGTATTAATTTGACTGAGAGTTTGAAGATGAGTATAATTAACAAATTTTTTAGGAGGATACAGAAGTAATTGGGCTAAGGTGAATATACCTAATTTATGCAAACTATGCACAAGACGGGGGGTAGGTTTTGGTTTTAGATTTGTAATTGAGGTATAGAGAACATTCATAATAACACTATTGGTGTACCTAAGAGGATTTGAACCTCTGGCCTCAGGTTCCGCAAACCTGCGCTCTATCCAGCTGAGCTATAGGTACATTAAATCTTCAAAAAATGATCTAGGGTGTCAAAAAAAGATTCTTTCCCGTCTTCACGAGGAATATATTGAGATAATATTTCAGCAAGTTCTTCAGGATCTTCTTTACCTACTGGTATACGAGTATGAGTAAGAATACCAACTGTCATGTAAAGAGAGATAAATTGTACTTCACCTCGTTTAAAGACACCAAATGATTCGATATCTTGATATTGAAATGTCTTTTTTTGATCGAGCGTTATCCCCGTTGTGGTAATATCAATGGTAATAATCTGAGGTTCTTTATTGGAAATAATGAGGGTCAAAATAAATGTCAGTAATATCACAATGAACATCATGGGGGATTGCTCTATAACAGCATAAGCAAGAAGGATAATTGCAATGATTCCTGCTAAGATGTACCAGGTAGGTGTTTTTTCATATCTATCAAATTCAGGTGATTGATAGCTATATACTAAATGTGCTTTTTGTGTAGCCATATATTTTTGTATTATCTTGTGATTATATCATAAAATCGAGAAATACAAAATCGGCTATTTTTTTTGATTTTGCTTCCATTCATGAATGCGTTGATGATTCCCAGAAAGTAATATATCGGGTACAGTCCAGGTATTCGGGGCATCTTCTATAATAAGATGGGGATTGTCGGGAGTAAATTCTGCGGGTCGTGAGTATTGAGGATACTCTTTTGTATTAGTATATGTCCATGATTCTTCAGATAAGGATTCTTCATTTCCTAATACATCAGGAATATGGCGAGATATAGCATCTAGCATGGTCAATGCCGGTAATTCACCCCCGGTTAATATAAATTGCCCAATAGAGAGTGATTCATGGATTAAATATTCTTCTACACGAGCATCAATTCCTTCATATCTGCCGCAAATAAAAATAATATGATTATATTCTTTGCCTAAAGAAATTGCTTTCTCTTGATTAAATATAGGAGCTCCTGCTTTTGTAAGAATAATGTGTTTATTGGTATCTGGATATTCTTTGAGAATATGCTCTAAGGTATAATAAATAGGTTCTATTTGTAATATCATACCAGCGCCACCACCAAATGGTGCGTCATCTACTTTATTATGACTATCGTGACTATAATCTCGTATATTGTGAATACCAATTTGAATACTTTTCTTAATCGTATGAGCTCTCCCAATTACCCCACTATTAACATAAGGTTCTATCACTGAGGGAAAGAGGGTTAGAATGTCAAATCGCATATATCTATATGATTATAGGTCTAAATCAGCAACTGCTTTATCAATATCTTCAGTGTGATTTGATCGTGTTTCATTGCGTACACCTTGTTCTGGTTCTAAAATTTTTAAATTAACTCTGGCATTATTTCGAGCTCCTACAATACGAAGTAGAGATCGAATTGCTTTTGCTGTAGATCCAGATTTTCCAATAACATATCCCATATCACTTGGATTAACTTGAAGGGTAATCAATACACCCATCTCATCCACCGTTCTTTCTATAAGAACATCATTCGGATTATCTACAATTGATTTAACAATATAGGTAACAAATTCTTTATCTCCTGCCTTTTCCATTTCTGTGTTTTTATCTGTTAATCAAAGTTATATAAACTTTATATCCATAGTATATCATATTTAATGTTAGATACAAGCATATCTTAATGAGCTAAAATAACCGCATGTATATTACGAAAACCTTTTTTATAGAGAGCTGAGGCGGCTTCATTTATTGTGGATAACGTAGTCGTTACATCATCAATCAGAATAATAATATCATTTTGGGTTGGTTTAGAGTGAGCAATGAAGGCTTCTTTGACATTGGCTATTCTTTCTGATTTATCATGAATTTTCATCTGTTGGGGAGTGTTTTTTATACGTTCTAAATCAGTATATACAGGTAATCTTAATTGGCTAGCAATATATTGAGCTAATAAATCGGACTGATTATATGTTCTAAAGAGAAGTCTTTTAGGGTGTAGGGGGATAGGACAAAGAATAATATGAGATTGTAGACGTATTGCCTGAGTTATGGCTCTGAGCATGAGTCCACCTAAAGGATTAGATAGTTGAGGAAGATTCTTATATTTAAGATAATGAATACTTTTGCGAATAATGGGATCATTGAATAATGTGCATGATAATACGGTAATGAGATGAGAGTTTTCTAAAGGATATTGTATTTCAGTAAAGGCTGTTGGCCTAAATAAAGGAGGCTGAGTAATATGACTATTTATCCATAATTTGGGTTTATGAGGGATTTTGAGTATGCATGTGTCGCATAAATTATCATCACTCAATGTATGGCAGATAATACATTGATTAGGGATGCAGATATTTTTGAGAAGTTGAAGGAGTGAGTATTGCATACTTGTGAATGGTATGATACTATCATACTATAGAAATACGTAAAAAATAAAAATACCTTGATGTTAGGAATTGGGTCAAAAAATTCATTTGGAATTGATATCGGGACACAAACGATAAAAATTTCTGAAGTTAATAAAAAAAACGGACGGATATTGGTTGAAAATTATGCGATATGGAGTAATGATATCACCAATATTATTCAAGAAAAAAGTGGGGAGCATGCTCTTTCAGTGGAGAAAATTGTATCTATCATCCAGATGATGCTGAATAGTGCTCAGATGAATATCAAAGAGGCTTATATGGCAATTCCATCATATTTAGCTTTCTCCACGGTGATTGAAATGCCTGCCCTGTCTGCAGAAGAACTTATCACCGCAGTCCCATTAGAGGCGAAGCAACATATTCCTGTTCCCTTTGATACGGTACAATTAGATTGGGTTAATTTAGGTAAGAAAGCCTCAAAAGACACCTTAAATATTTTACTTATTGCAATTCCTAATAATGTCATTACTAAGTATATGGAAGTGAGTCAGGCATTAGGAATTACCATAAAAGGATTTGAACTTGATGTTTTCTCTGTAATACGATCAATTGATTTGCCACCTAAGCAAGTATGTATTGTGGATATGGGAGCACGTACAAGTACTGTAAGTATTATTAATCCTGATCAACAATTACAAGTCTTACAATCATTTGACTTTGGAGGAAATCATATTACAGAAGCGATTTCTCAGCTAAAGCATATCTCTTTAATAGAAGCTGATTTGTTGAAAAAAAATAATGGTATCTCAGGCTCTGATACTGAAGTTTCGGCTGCAGTTCAAACACGAATAAGGGGATTTATTACCAATGAAGTTGTTCGAATGATTCGTCAAACACAGGAAAGAAGTGACTTTGTGATTGAGGATATTATTTTGCTCGGTGGTTTTGCAAAAATGTCTGGAATACAGGAGTTTGTTTCAATGATTATAAAAAATAATTTTAATACCGATAAACCAATAGCTGTTTCTATGGCAATTCCTACTCCTAATCTAACTATAAAGGGAGTTAAAGATGCAACGATAATACACTCAACCTGGCAAGATCTTGTATTATCAATCGGTATTGGCTTAAAAGATTACAATATATAATATGGATAATATTTCATTTATTCCTGCTAATCAAAAAAATATCAATGGACAGGTTTTGCCATACTCGAACTCAAAACCCTACAGCACAACCTTTATGTGGATAACTATATTCTTAGTAATATACGGAATAGTGGTTGCGTTAGGGTATTGGTTTTTTATTGCTGAGCGTAAGTCAATGATAACAGAAAAAATTACAGATCTAGATAGTCAAAATGCAAACTATTATCCACAAGGAAATTTAGAGCAAAGTTTTTTTAATATAACAGATATTATACAAAAACGAAGAGATATCAATAAGATTATTCAATCTGTGGAAGCAACCTTTATTCCTAATTTAAGAGTTAAAAATATTGTATATATTAAAAAAAATAATACGCTTTTATTATCTGCAGTTGCTCCCACAATTAGTGATGTCACAACTCAAGTAGCTGCAATCAATAAATTACCTGAAGTATTGCCTTCAGATGCGCCTTCCATTGAGCAATTAGAAAATAATGAAGGAGCATCTTTTAATCTTATTATTAATTTGAAATAATATCTATGAATAAAGAAAATATCTATTTCAATATCGCCTTTATTGTAGTATTTGGTTTTTTACTAGCTACCATTAACTCAGTAGTATCTGCTCGATTTTCGTCTGAGATGAAAAGTATCAATGAGCTTGAAAGACAATTACAAATTAAAGAAGCTTTTGCAGCTCAAAAATCTCCTCAAGAACTATCTGAAAGAATGAAAAAATCTATACCTGCTTCTCTTGATAAGTCTGCTATAACTCTTGCTCTTGATCAATTTGCTCGGGAGTCTAATGTTAGAATGCCCTCTTTGTCAGTAGAAGAGACTAAAAAACAAGCAGTATCTTTAGGAGATACCGCGGGCACTTCATCAGTATCTGAAGCCGTTAATATCCCTGTAGAGATGACAAATACTCTTAGATCTGCAACTATTGAAGTTTCCATTGAAGGAGGAAGACGAGAGATATATGCTTTTATTCAAAAAATATTAACAGCAAATCCATATATGGAGGTGACAGACCTTTCTCTTTCCTTTGATAAAGGTCTTGGTGCTGTAGAAGGGAATATTACCGCAATAACATATTATACTGGACTATGAACAATATCATAAAATATCAAAAAACTATTGTAAGATTAAGCTGTTTTATTATTACATTATACTTTTTATATACATTAGGGATGATTATTTTTGGAGATATAATTATGAATACAGGGTCTCCTATACCAGATATATCTATTATTAGTAAATATTTTGGTTTATAATATGATGCAATTTGATTTAAAAAAAACATTTGAAGTTCTTAAAAATGACTATCCAGATATATTTAAGGATATCCAATCTTTTGAGTCTTTACCAGAATCTGAAATCCGAACTTTTTTAGAAAAGAATTTTACAGAAAAAGAATTGTTAAAAGTCAATGCTGAGCTATTGGGGCTTACTTTTATTAATTTAGAGGATAAGACTATTCCAAAAGAACTTTATACTATCCTTCCTTTTACGATTATGAAGCGATATACGGTAGCACCTTTTGCTCAAGAGGGGAATACCATATATATTGCTATTGCTGATCCATATAACTATACGGCATTACAAGCAATTCGATTTGCATTTCAAGATAAGAACTTATCCTTTGAACTTCATGTAGCCACTGAAGAAGATATTAAACAATTACTTCGTAAATCTGAAAACTTAAGTAATACGGTTACTGAGACATTAGAGGAATTTCATCAAAAAAATGAATCAGCTCAAGTATTGCCCGACGTTGATGAAATGACCACTGAAAACCTTGAGACAGCTCCTATTATCAAAATTGTATCCGTTATTATTAAAAATGCGGTAGAGGGAGGCGCCTCTGATATTCATATTGAGGGAACAGAAGAAAATGTACGTGTTCGATTTCGTGTAGATGGGGTGTTACATACGAGTCTTGTATTGCCAAAAGAAGTATATTCTCCAGTAGTTGCTCGTATTAAAATTTTATCTAATTTAAAAATTGACGAACAGAGAAAACCTCAAGATGGTAGATTTTCTATTTTAGAAAAGGATAAAAAAGTTGACTTCCGTGTCTCTACTTTTCCTACTCAATATGGAGAAAAAGTAGTATTGAGAATTTTAGATACTTCAAATGGTATTCGATCTATAGAAGAATTAGGTTTTATGGGCCCTAAATTAGCAATGATTCAGGACGCCATTACCAAACCATTTGGAATGATTCTATTGACAGGACCAACAGGATCAGGAAAATCTACTACGGTATATACATTATTATCTCAAGTCAATAAAGAAGATATTAATATTGTAACTCTTGAAGACCCTATTGAATATTATTTATCCGGGGTCAATCAGTCTCAAGTAAAGCCAGAAATTAACTATACCTTTGCATCGGGACTTCGCTCTATTTTAAGACAAGATCCAGATGTCATTATGGTGGGGGAGATTCGAGATGGTGAAACTGCGGGACTTGCCGTACAGTCAGCCTTAACAGGTCATATTGTGTTTTCTACTCTTCATACTAATGACTCTCCTGGAGCTATTCCACGACTTATTGATATGGGGGTAGAGCCATTCTTATTATCAGCTTCTCTTCAAGTAGTAATTGCGCAAAGATTGATTCGTAAATTATGTAATGAGTGTAAGAAAGAAGTACCATTAGAAGAAAAAGAGAGAGAGTATATTAAAAAATCTCTTGATACCTTGACTCCAGAATATATCTCTTCTGTATATAGTGGAAATTATGAAAGTATCTATGTTCCTGTGGGATGTCCTAAATGTTCCAATGGATTTAAAGGAAGAATGGCTATCTTTGAAATTGTCTCAATGACAGAAGAGTTACAAAGCATTGTATCTAAAAATTTTAGTGAAACTGAAATTATGGATTATCTCAGAAGAAATGACTATGTAACCTTAAAACAAGATGGAATCTTTAAGGTACTTAATGGATACCTTTCATTACCTGAGTTATTAACATCCATAGAAATATAGTCAAATATATAAAAGTATGATACTATCAATATATGATAAATAAATACCTATGAAACATAATATACTCCTGGTTGAAGATGATAGCTTTATTACCCAAATGTATGCTACTAAAATTGATGAATTGGGGTTAAGTGTTGTAACAGCATCAGAACAAGAAGAAGTAAAAAAAGCTTTAAAATCAAATAAAAAATTCAATCTTATCTTACTTGATTTGGTTCTTCCTGATGTGAGTGGCTTTGATATTTTGAAGTGGATAAAAGGACAAGATGCTCTAAAAGATATTCCTGTTATTGTTCTCAGTAATTTATCTTCACAGGCTGATATTAATCAAGCCTTTGAGCTTGGGGTAGTAGACTATGTAGTGAAATCTAATTATACGCCAACTGAAGTGATGAGAATTGTACAGAAATACTTGCCAGCTACTTAAATCTAATTAATAAAAATCAATATGCAAATCAATTTACCCGATATTATTACTCAAATTGTAACGGCGAAAGGATCAGATATTCATTTAACCACCGGAAGTAAGCCGATATTAAGAATAAAAAATCGATTAATTACCTTAGACAATCATGAAGTTCTTACAAAGGAGGGATTAGACGAATTTTTAAATACTGCTATTCGACCAGATCAAGTTACTCAATTATATGCAGGGAAAGAGCAAGATTTTGCCTATACTTCTTCAGATGGAGCTTATAGATTTCGTGTCAATGCTTTTATTGCTCAAGGAAATCCTAATTTAGTAATGAGATATTTACCATCTGAAATTCTGACCTTTGAGCAATTGGGACTTCCTACTATTATGCATCAATTCAGTCAGTTGATGCAGGGATTTGTATTGGTAACTGGGCCAACGGGATCTGGAAAGTCAACAACATTAGCTTCAGTAATTAATGAAATTAATCATACCAGAGATGTAAAAGTGGTAACGATTGAAGATCCTATTGAGTTTATATATCAATCAGATAAAAGTATTATTACCCAAAGAGAAGTTGGATATGATACGGAAAGCTTTAGTGGGGCTTTAGAATCCGCCTTTCGTCAAGATATTGATGTTATTCTCTTAGGGGAAATGAGAGATTTAGATACAATGAAAGTAGCAGTTACGGCTGCTGAGACCGGGCATTTAGTATTCTCAACCTTGCATACTAATAGTGCTGCTCAATCTATTGATCGAATTATTGATACTTTCCCCACCCATCAACAGGGTCAGGTTCGCTCTCAGATATCAACCTCCCTACAAGCAGTAGTATCTCAGAGATTAATTCCTACTATTAAGGGAGATTTAACTCCAGCACTTGAAATTTTATTAGCAAATAATGCAGTAAAGAGTCTCATTCGTGAAAATCGTATTTATCAATTAGACACCGTGATTGATACCCATCGTAAAGATGGCATGATTTCTATGAATGTATCTCTGTTTGATTTGATTCGTACAGGAATTGTATCTTATGAAACAGCTTTGTTGTATTCTCCTGATCCTGTGAGTTTAAGAAATATGTTAAAAAGATCAACTATATAAAACATTATTATGGCAAAATTTAACTATTTAGCAAAAGCACAAGATGGAAGTTCTCGAAAGGGGACGGTTACGGCATCGAATTCAGATACTGCCTTAAGTACCTTGCAGTCCAATGGTCTGATTGTTATTTCTCTACAAGATGCCAATGCTCAGTCTGTATTCTCTCAAGACCTAGAAGTATTTAATCGAGTAACTGCCCGAGAATTGGTAATATTTTCACGAATTTTGGCTACATTTCTTGAGGTGCAAATTCCTCTTGTTGATGCTATGGCGATGTTAGCTGAGCAGAATAAGAAAAATAAATATTTTACTTCGGTTCTTGCCCAAGTAATTACTGATTTACAAGATGGAAATCTTTTATCAGAAGCTTTATCAAAACATCCCAAAGTTTTTGATAGATTATATATCTCTATGATACGGTCTGGAGAAGCTTCAGGAGGATTACAGGAGACATTGACCTATATGGCAGATTATCTTGAGGATCAGTATGAGCTCAATAATAAAATTAAGGGAGCTTTAGCCTATCCTATATTTGTGTTATTAGTATTCCTGGTTATAGGAATTGGTATAGCATACTTTATTCTTCCTCAATTAGTAGATGTCCTTCAAAGTCTTGGTACTGATACTGAGCTTCCATGGACAACTCAACTGATTATTTTAGGATCCAATATTATTCAAAATTATATTTGGTTTCTATTAGGAGGGATTATTATTTTATTAGGAGGAATTTGGGCCTTCTTAAGGACAGAGGCTGGGAAGAGGTTTAGTGATACCTGGAAAATTAGACTTCCTGTATTTGGAAGTTTATTTACCAAAATGTATGTAGCACGTTTTTCTACCAATATGAAAACTCTTTTACAAGGAGGGGTTCCTATTATTATGGCATTAGAAATTAGTTCTGATGTGGTAGGAAATTATGTCTTTGAGGGTATAATTAAAGAGGCTATCGTAGAGATTAAAGGAGGAGCTGTAATGTCAAAAGCTTTCCTAAATCATGCTGAATTTCCTCAGATTGCTTCACAGATTATATCGGTGGGAGAGAAGACTGGTAAGATGAATTCCGTTCTCGAGACATTAGCTCGATTTTATAAGAGAGAAGTTGATGTAGTGGTCGATAACTTAACCACATTAATTGAACCAGTAATGATTGTGATACTAGGGATTGGGGTTGCTATATTTGTGATCTCAATTTTGATGCCAATTTATAATGTGGCTGGATCTATTTAATATAACGTAATATGAAGAAGGGGGGTGTAAATAAATGAAGCAATTAAAAAAAGGATTTACACTTATCGAGCTATTGGTGGTAATTGCAATTATTGCTATATTAGCTTCTGTGGTATTGGTAAATGTAAATCAAGCTCGTAGAAGGGCACAAGCAGCAGCTATCAAGTCAGCATTATCTCAATTAAGAACTGATAAAGAGTTAAACTTTAATGGTACAAATTATCCTTTGACACCAGCAAATTCTCAAATTCGAGCTACAATATCAGCGAATAATGGAACTTTTGCTGAAACTGCAACTCCTGGTCCAGCATATTTTGCGGCATCTACCGTCCCAGGTGAGAACGCATTTTGTGTAGATAGTACAGGGGTTGCTAGAACTTTAGGAACAACCGCTACTCCACCTACCACAGCTACAGCATGTCCATAGTTCAAATTACGATGTATAGATAAGAGATTTAACCCTCTTGTCTATCATGATAATTGGAACACAATATATGATAATAGGTATTTGGATATTTTTTAGTATTATTGGCCTTGGAATTGGGAGCTTTCTTAATGTCGTTATCTTTCGGATGGAGACAGAAAAAAAGTTCTGGAATGGAAGGTCTGAGTGTATGCATTGTCACCATACATTAGCCTGGTATGAATTAATTCCAGTACTTTCTTATATTCTACAAAGAGGGAAGTGTAGAGAATGTGAAGTCTCATTATCTCCTCAATATCCTCTTGTAGAGATAGGTACTAGTTTATTGTTCGGCGGAGTAGCCTATCTTTATGCTCCAGACCTTAGTGCGATAGTAGGGTTATCCTGGATAGATTATGTCTATGCAATGCTTGTATTGATTCTGGTTACTCAATTGATGATTATTTTTGTGTATGATGTACGGTATCAGTTGATACCCGCAATACAATTAAGAGCAATACAAGTCTTAGGCTTGATATGGTTTATACTTCATTATTATCAAAATCGTATTGTATCAGATTCCTGGTTAACGGTACTGTTGAGTGTGTCAATTGTATTATTTTTATATATTGTTACCAAAAAACAGGGAATAGGGTGGGGAGATGTAGAGCTATTCGCAGGACTTGGTTTTTTTATCCCCTTTATGTGGTTTGTCCCATTTTTCTTTGGGTCATTTATTATAGGAACCATATGGGGGCTTACCGTAATGATAATCAATCATAATAATTCTTTAAAACAAAAAATTGCTTTTGGCCCAAGTATTATTGTTTCTTTTGTGATTATGTATAGTATTATTCAGCTCAATATTGTACCTTCTGTTAATTTATGGTATTATTTAATTATTCCTAATATATAAAATAAATATGCAAAAAGGATTTTCATTAGTAGAGCTTATTGTAAGTGTCGCTATTATTAGTACCTTGTCTACTATAGGAATTACTTCTTATGCATCAAGTCAACGTAGAGCTCAACTTGATGCAGATGTAATTTCTGTATATTCTGCTATTCGTAAGGCACAAAATAGGGCTTTATCACCCTCTAAATCTGATTTTGGTATTGCTGAGACAGATGAATTATGTGCCTTAGGGGTTGATTTTCAGTCTCCTAATAGAATTAGACCTTTTGCTATATCTCGTTCTCCTGGTCCAGGAGCTCCCTGTGGGTCGTCAGGATTACCAAAAGTTTATAGGGGAGAAACTCTATTATCAACGAGCTCCTTTGGTCATACAGGTACTATAGAAGTATTATTTAGTCCACCCTTTGCTCAAAAACAATCTACAGGAAATACCAATATCCAAATTCGAAACTCAGGAAATACCTTAACAAAAACGATTACCATTAGTAGTACAGGGTTAATAAAAACAAATTAATATATGAAAATATATAAAGGATCAACATTGGTAGGAGCTCTCTTAGCCGTATTCATTTTATCTACAACCTTGGTTGCAATTCTTAATTTACAAGTAAGTATTATACAGGCAGATTTCTTTCGTAAATATGATAATACCGCAAATTTATTAGTGTCTGAGGGATTGGAATTAGTACGAGCAGTATATGCAAATAATGTTGAAGATACTTCTTCTGCTCCTTGGAATGAAGGACTTCAAGATGGAAGATATGCTATAGATTATGGTACGATAAATGTAATGAATGGTAATCAATTATTGAGTACTCAAAGTATAGGTAATACCTGTGATACGACCACCCCACCTACAATATCTTCCTCATGTGCTCTTATGAATACTGGAACTGGGTATAGAATCAATCCTGTAGGAAATACGATATATCGGTATGTTGATATATCGGGAAGTACCTCATCTTCTTCAGAAATTCAAGTGAAAAGTGTAGTTATGGTCAGAAATCCACGATTAAATACTACAAGAGTCTATTCTGCTGATATGACATTGTTTAATGTTAATAATAAATAATATATGATGAAGCAAGGATTTACCTTAGTTGAACTCACAATAGTAGTAGGAATTTTATCTATTATCTTACTTGCTATATCTTCTCCATTTGTAAATATATTACAATATCAGCGCAATTCACAACAAAATGATAATGTTAGAGATAATATTCAATTTGTATTAAATGTACTTGATAAAGAATTAAGAACTTCATCGAATCCTTCCAGTACTGGACCAGGACAATTACAAGTTACCAATCAAGATGGTATATCAGTTACCTATACATTATCTGGAGGGGTATTACAAAAAAATGGAGTAGCTATCACTGATCCTACGATATTTACTCTTACGAATGTACAATTTACTATTAATACGAATGGTTCCCCTACAGTCCCCGTTATTACCGTTATATTAACTGCAATACCCATTAATGGGGGAGAGTCTATTACTATGCAGGGAACAACTATGCCAAGAAATTAATACTATATTCTATGAGAACAATGTATAAAGGAGATATTACCTTACTTACCGTTATTATGTTATCAGCTATTATGCTGATTATACTAGGATCTTTGTCTCAAAAATCTAGTATTGAGTCAGTTATATCACGAGAAAATCTTTATTCTCAACAAGCTTTACAAGCAGCTAATACGGGTCTTGATGCCTGGCAATATCAATTTGTACAAGGACCAGTAGATATTAATGAGCCTCTTGAACGTGATTGGCCTACTATTGCTTCTTCACCATCAGGGGTTCAACAATGGATTCCCTTGCCTGGAGGGCCAGGAGGAACAATAGAATATCAGGTTAAATATATACCACCCTCTGGAGGAGTTCCTGCACAAATTATTTCGACAGGGCGAGTTACACGGGGAGCACTTATTATTGAGAGAACCTTAGAACAAGAATTTAACTAGATGAGGAAATTGATAGTATATGGATATAAGACAGGCAAGAGAGAGAATTGATAAGTTAAGAAAAGAAATCGATTATCATCGGTCTCAATATCATATTCATGATAACTCAACTATATCTCAAGGATCCTTGGATAGTTTGATGCATGAATTATCTCAGATAGAGTTACAGTATCCTGAGCTTATTACTCCAGATTCACCTACTCAAAGGGTAGGGGGAGAAGTATTGCCAGAATTTCAAAAAGTGGCCCATACTATTCCGATGGTATCTTTACATGATGTTTTTAATGAACAAGAATTAATACAATGGGAAGATAGAAATTATGGACTGATTGACACAAAAGATATATCATATTTTATTGAATTAAAATTAGATGGTCTTGCTGTTAGTCTTCGATATAATAATTCTCAATTATATCAGGGCCTAACAAGGGGAAATGGACGAGAAGGAGAAGATATTACGCATAATATTAAAACAATACATGATATTCCTCTTCATATATCAGATATCAAAGATTGGATTCAAACATTAGCACAGATAGACTCAGATTTAGCAAAGAGAGTACGCTCTAAATGGCAAGGAAATTGTGAAGTGCGGGGGGAAGTATATATGCGAAATTCTCAATTAGAGCAGCTTAATAAAAAATTACAGTCAGAAAATAAAGCAACTTATGCCAATACACGAAATTTAGCAGCAGGTTCACTACGGCAATTAGATAGTGCTATTACTGCAACAAGAAAATTGAGTTTTTTTGCATGGGGATTAGTGACTGATTTGGGGCAGGAGACACAACAAGAGGAATATTGGATATTAAAAGTCTTGGGGTTCCCGGTAGTAGAGGAGAATATCTTAGTTAATAGTATACAAGAAGTACAGCAACATTATCACACTCTTTATAATCTGAGGGATAAGGTTGATTTTGCTTATGATGGAATGGTAATCAAGGTTAATGATAAATCATTACAAGAAAAACTTGGATTTACGGGCAAGGGACCTCGATTTATGATAGCTTATAAATTCCCCGCAGAAGAAGTGACAACTCAAGTGATTGACATTATTTCTCAAGTAGGAAGATCAGGTAAAGTGACACCAGTTGCTCTTATGAATCCAGTCAATGTATATGGAGTTATGGTAAGTAGGGCTACTCTTCATAATCAAGACGAAATCGAACGTTTGGGATTGATGATTGGAGATACAGTTATTATTCGTCGTGCAGGGGATGTTATTCCAGAAATTGTACAAGTATTGCCCAGTCTCCGTATGGGTACTGAGAAGCCGTATATATATCCTACTAAATGTCCCGAATGTAATACGGTATTAATACAGCAGCCAGATCAAGTGAATAGATATTGTCCAAATCCTCAATGTCCTGCTCGTACCATAGAATATTTATCCTATGCAGTATCTGCTGAAGCATTTAATATTGTTGGACTAAGTCAAAAAATTCTTATTAAATTACAAGAATCTGGACTTATACAACATATTGATGATATATTTGCTCTTACCTTGGATGATATGAGAATTGTTGCTGGATTTGGAGAAAAATCTTCTCAAAATTTATTTGATAGTATACAAACAGCAAAACATATTTCTTTCCGTCGATTTATTCAGTCTTTGGGGATTCCTATGGTAGGAAGTCAAACAGCCTTACAATTATCTCGGAGCTTTACAACATTAGAAGACTTTTTGCATACAACTGAAGATAAACTTCAAGCAATTCCTGATATTGGGGACAAGACGGCAATCTCAATTAGAGAATTTATTCAAGATCCTCATAATCGAAAGAGAATTCAATCATTATTAGATAAAGGGGTTATTATAGAATATGAACAGATGAGATCAGGTATATTAGCTGATAAGCATATTTGTATCACCGGTACATTTGACGGAATATCACGAAAAGAATTACAAGCGAAAATTGAAGCGCAGGGAGGTATTATGGTATCTCAAGTGAGTACGAATACGGATATTGTTTTTGTAGGAGAAGATGCAGGAAGTAAATTGGCAAAAGCACAAAAACTGGGCATTGAGATATGGCCTGAAAAAATGCTTAAAGAAAAACATATCATCTAATATCTAGATTTGACCAAATAGATAATTTTGGATACACTAAGAGTATAGAGAAAACATATATGAAGGTATTATTTGCAAGTGGAGGAACAGGGGGTCATATTTTGCCTATTGTTGCGGTTAAGCAAGAATTAGAAAAAATTGGACAAGAGAGGAATATTCCGATGGAATTTTTATTAGTGGGATATGTTGATGATACGGCAAAATCATTATTAGAGTCATATAATATTCCCTATAAATCAGTATATGCAGGGAAAATTCGTCGATATTTTTCTTTTGATAATTTCCTAGATATTTTTAAGGCAATAGGTGGTCTGATTGCGGCTCAATGGTATATTTGGAAGTTTATGCCTGATATTACCTTTGGAAAAGGAGGGTATGCCAGTGTTCCTGGGGTGTTAATCTCCTGGTTATATCAAATTCCGACACTTATTCATGAATCTGATTCGGTTCCAGGCCTTGCTAATAAATTTCTAAGTAGATTTGCAAGTGTGGTTGCGGTGGGATTTCCGAAGGTAGCTGCAGTATTTGGAGAGAAAAAAACAAGTATTGTCGGAAATATGACTCATCCTGATATTATGAATGGAAGTCGTGAAGATGCAAAAGCATTATTTGAGTTAACCATGGAAAAACCTATTCTTCTTATTGTGGGAGGAAGTCAGGGAGCACATATTATTAATCAAGTAATTTGGAGTATTTTACCTCGCCTTACGGATATTGTGGAGATTATTCATATTGTAGGTAAAAATGATACTCTTGAAGCCTCAAAAGTGAAAAAATCTCTCACAGGAAGTGAAGAAAGGCTATACCACTATGTAGGATTCTTGAATGATGAGATGAAACATGCCTATGCAGCCGCTGATTTAGTGATTTCTCGAGCAGGAGCTTCCAGCATTGCAGATATTTGTCTTACTCGTAAACCCAGTATATTAGTTCCCATTACCGTAGATGCAGGTCAACAGAGATCTAATGCTTATGAAATGGCAAAAATTGGAGCAAGTCTTGTTTTGGAGGAACCTAACTTTACGCCTCATATTGTTATTGATAAAATAGAAGAATTATTAAGACAACCTAATATTATGCAATCAATGTCAGAAAAGACTATACAATTTGCTTCTCCAGATGCAGCTGCTCGGATCGCAGAACAATTAGTGGTATTAGCGAAATAATATGATATATTTTGTTGGAATTAAAGGAGTTGGAATGACTGCTCTCGCTCAAGTGTTGCAAGCTCAGGGTATGAAGGTGATGGGAAGTGATATCGCTGAAACCTTTATGACAGATAAAGTACTGGCTCAAGCTCATATTTCCGTTAAATCTCCTTTTCATCAAGATAATATTCCTCAAGATATACAATATGCTGTTATATCAGGAGCGTATTATCAAAAAGATAAAACACCTACCAATCCGGAGGTAATTGAATTATTATCGAGAAATATTCCTATTTTTACCTATAGTGAAGCATTGGGAAAAGTCTCTGAATTGTTTGCCACTACCATTGCCGTAGCTGGATCTCATGGAAAAACAACAACAAGTGCATTATTAACCTATACTTTACAAGAGTTAAATCAAAATCCGTTTGGAGTTATTGGAAGTTTTGTTCCACAATTTAATGGAAATGCATGTATTGGAGATACACAATCTCAATATTTAGTAGTTGAGGCAGATGAATATCAAAATCATTTCTTAGATCTTAATATACAATGTCTGATTATTTTGAATGTGGATTATGATCATCCAGATTATTTCCCAACTCCTCAGTTATATTATCAAGCCTTTATTCAAGCTATACATAAACTTCCTATACACAAACCTCTCATTATTAATGGGGACGATGAAACGATTAAAACACATATTCTTCCGTTTATTGAAAAAGATCGTATGATTATTACCTTTGGTTTACACAGTCATAATGATATTACTCTTAATGATCAATATGAGGTTAGTGTCAAAGGAGTGTCATATCCTAAGATAGATTTACTGATACCAGGGAATCATAATAGATGTAATGCCTTAGCCGTGATTGCAGTATTAGATTATCTTGGATTAGATATTCATCAAGGAATAAAGAAGATGAAACAGTTTAGAGGAACACAGAGAAGATTAGAATATAAAGGTGTTTCAAAAAATGGAGCCACTCTGATTGATGATTATGCGCATCACCCAACTGAAATTAGTGCGGGGATACAAGCCTTAAGAGAAGCATATCCTCAGCATACTCTTCATTGTGTGTTTCAACCGCATACTTTTAGTCGAACGGAATCATTATTACAAGAGTTTGGTAAAGCTCTATCTCAGGCTGATAATGTGTATATCCTTCCTATTTATGGGTCTGCTCGAGAAGAAATAGGGACTATTACCAGTGAAGATATACTACCTTTTATTAACAATACACATACCCGTCTATATTCTGATATAGCTTTATTATTATCTGACGTAGAGATACTCACAGATAAGGATGTAATAGTAACGATGGGAGCAGGAGATGTCTGGAAAATTATTAATAATATGCTATAATAAACCGAGTATATAGGTATATGAATAAAAACTTCTGTTTATGATAGATCACGTTGCAATTATTCCAGATGGTAATCGTCGCTGGGCTAAATTAAATGGTAAAACTTCACAAGAAGGGCATTTACAAGGATTTGAAAGAACACGTGAAATTATTGAAACGGCTCTTTTGGGGAAAGTAAAAAATCTTACGTTATGGGGAGCTTCAATAGATAATTTAGCAAAGAGACCAGAAGAAGAGGTAAAGCATTTATACAGTGGATTTCAGAAATATATCAAAGATTTACTTACCTATAAAGAAATTCACAAACAAAAAATTAAAGTTAATATTTTAGGAAAATGGCAAGAAATTTTTCCGAAACCTCTTCAAGCCGTAATTCAAAAAGCGATTGATGCGACACAAGGATATTCTAATTATACCCTTAATTTCCTTCTTGGATATAATGGTGATGAGGAAATGCTACAAGCAATACAGTCTATTGCAGAGCAAAAATTGCATAATCCAGATTTAATAGTAACTCCAGAACTGATTAAGCAGTCATTATATACCAAAGATTTACCTCCAGTAGATTTACTGATTAGAAGTGGGGGAGAACCGCATAATAGTGTTGGTTTTATGATGTGGGATACCGCGAATGCTCACTATTATTTTACTGATATCAATTATCCAGACTTTACGGTTCAGGAGTTTGATTCTGCATTAGAGGAATACCATAAAAGAGAGAAAAGAAGAGGTAAATAAATTGATATATCTATGAAAATCATTATTATGGCCGGTGGAACAGGAACACGATTATGGCCACTTAGTAGAAATTCAAAGCCAAAGCAATTTCAAGTATTATTTGGAAATGAGACGATGTTGCAGATGACGGTAAAGCGACTTTTAACTCACTTTAGTTTAGATGATATTTTTATTGCAACTAATCAACAATATAAGGAAGAAGTATTACAGGAATTACCCGATTTGCCCGGAAATCATATTATTCTAGAACCAGAAAAACGAGATACTGCTCCTGCCATTGGTCTTGCTAGTATTTCAGTGAATGCTCAGTCTGATGAAGCGATAGCTTTTTTGGCGGCAGATCATTATATTCATAAGCCACAAGAACTATGTCATATACTACAAATTGCAGATGAGTTTTTACAGCAATCTCCAGAATATATTATTACGTTAGGAATTACCCCGACAGCTCCCGAAACAGGATATGGATATATCAAATATAGTCAAGAATCTCTGGTAGAAAATCAGGCTATATCTGTATACGAGGTTGATGCTTTTGTAGAAAAACCAGATTTCAAAACCGCAACCGAATATCTTGCCGATGGACATTATGTCTGGAATTCAGGAATGTTTGTAGTACAAAAAAAGACATTAGCAGCAATGTATCAAGAATATTTACCTAATACCGCGAAAATTTTGTCTCAAATAGAGGAAAATACTATACCTGATATTGAAGAATTATATCATCAAACCGATGCTATTAGCTTTGATTATGGAATTATGGAGAAAGCAGATCATATTGCTGTGATTCCTGCTAATATTGGATGGAGTGATATTGGGTCTTGGTCAGCATTAAAAGATATTCTTCAAGAAGAAACAACAGTTACTCATAAAGGAAGCTCCCAACACTTTGATATCGACTCAGAACATATCTTAGTGCATTCACATAATAAAGATAAAATTATTGCTACAATTGGAATTCGTGATATAGTTATAGTAGAGACAGAAGATGCTTTGCTCGTTTCTCATGTCGATAAAGTACAATATGTAAAGCAAATGAGTGCTTTATTAAAATCAGCACAACTAGAGGATAAGTTATAAATCAAATGATCAAAAAAGTTATATATTGGGTGTTATTAGCGGTATTTATTTCTGGATTGATAGGTGCGGTATATATTGTTAATGTTGTTAACACATTAGGTTCTCCTGTTTTGATTACAAAAGCAACAACCTTTAAGGTAGAAGAGAATGACACATGGAATATAGTTGTGCAAAGACTAAAAGAGCAAAATATTATTTCTAAAAGTGATGGAATTGAATTTTATATTTCTTTTCGCAATATTACCCCTAAAGCTGCTACCTATAATATTACTCCCAGTATGACAACCGATCAGGTGATTCGGATGATATCACGAGGATTGCTTACTCGTCCAGAAGTAACCATTACTATCCCCGAAGGATCAGATATTTATGAGACAGGAGATTTGTTAGAGTCAGGATTACCATTTAGTCGAGAAGATTTTATTAAAGCCACAGAGACATTTGATGTAAAACAATATGAGTTTATTAAGGGAGATTCTTTACAAGGATATTTGTATCCAGATACCTATAGATTTTTTGATGATGCTACTCCAGAAGAAGTTATTATCAAAATGGTGAGTAATTTTCAAAAGAAAGCTCTTCCAAGTCTAAAATCCACAGAAGAATTAAGTGAATATGAGGTATTAATATTAGCATCCATTGTAGAAAAAGAAGTCTTTTTACCAGCAGATAGAGCTATAGTATCAGGAATTTTCTTAAATCGATTACGAGATGGTATGAGATTACAAAGTGATGCAACAATTAATTTTATTACACAATCAGGGCGATCTCAATCTACCTTGGATGATTTGAAAATAGAATC